>JAFGHZ010000141.1 GCA_016929875.1 Dehalococcoidales bacterium | reverse complement strand
AATTGGGGCAGGGTGAAAGCGATGTTCAGCGATACCGGAAAGCGGGTCAAGAAAGCCCCGCCTTCGATGCCTGTCGCTGTCCTCGGTCTGGGTAATGTCCCTCAGGTAGGCGAGGTAATGGCGGTAGTCGCTGATGAGAAGGCGGCACAGACATCGATAGAGAAACGGCACGCGGAGGTGGAGAAGGAATCGGCCGCCGCAAAGACCGTAAGCCTCAGTAATGTCTATGACCAGATTAGTGCGGGTAAAATCAAGGAATTAAGTATCATTTTGAAAACCGATGTCCAGGGAAGCATCGAGCCTATCAAGACTTCGTTAGAAAGGCTCTCGTCAGACGAGGTTAAGGTCAGGGTTATTCACAGCAGTACCGGTAACGTGAACGAAAGCGATATTATGCTGGCAATCGCTTCCAAAGCGGTTATCATCGGTTTCAATACAAATGCCGAACCCGGCGCTAAGAGTTTAGCAGAGCGTGAGGGGGCCAGCCTCCGCTTTTACAATATTATCTACAATATGGTCGATGATGTTAATAAGGCGTTGAAAGGTATGCTGACGCCCACTTTTATCGAAGTCATCGACGGACATGCCATGGTACAGGCGGTCTTCTCAGCTGGTAAGAAGGAAAAAGTGGCCGGTGTTTCTGTCACTGACGGTAAAATAACCAGGAGTAGTTCCGTCCGGGTGATCCGGGATGGCAAAAAAATCCAAGAATCGACTGTCGGCAGTCTACGGCGGTTTAAAGACGATGTCAGAGAAGTAGCAACCGGCTATGAGTGCGGCGTGGGGTTAGAAGGCTTCGGTGATTTCAAAGTCGGTGATATTCTGGAGTTCTTCAGAAATGAGAAATCAGACTGACGAGACATCGAGATGACATATCGTGTTGAGAGATTAAATAGCCTCCTGAGGCAGGAAATCAGTGACCTAGTGCAGCGCCAAGTCAAAGACCCGAGACTTGGCAGTTTCGTTTCTATTACGGCTGTGGAAGTCTCTTCCGATATGCGATATGCCAGGGTTTTCGTGAGTCGTCTGGGTAATGACGACGAGAAGAAAGAAACATTATCCGCATTATCGTCCGCTTCGGGTTTTATCCGGCACGAGCTCGGTGAGCGTCTGAAAACACGACGCATCCCGGAATTGACTTTTAAGCTGGACGATACTATGGCAAAGGCGGACCGCGTACTCAGAATAATCGATGAAATTTCTACGGAAGAAAATCATTAACTCGCCGCATGGCATAGATTTACTATGAACGGGATATTAAACATCGATAAGCCGGCAGGAAGGACGTCTTTCAGTATAGTGGCGATGGTAAAAAGACTGACCGGCGAAAAGCATGTCGGGCATGCTGGTACGCTCGACCCTATGGCAAGGGGAGTTCTACCTGTTTGCCTGGGGCAGGCGACCCGTCTTGTGGAATATCTGATGAGCACTACCAAAGCATACCGCGCAGAAATAGAGTTCGGTATTGTTACCGATACTTACGATAGCGAGGGTGAAATAACTCACAGGAACGATGCTTCGGGCGTAACCCTCGAGAGATTGAAAACAGCGCTCGATTCTTTCCGGGGTGTTATAACTCAGATACCACCCATGTATAGCGCCGTCAAGCAAAAAGGGAGGCCCCTCTATCAGCTGGCAAGAGCGGGAGTAAAAGTAGAGAGAAAAGGCCGGATTGCCGTTATTCAATCGCTGGAATTGAAGGATTGGCGGCTGCCGGTGGCGACCATTGAGGTGATCTGCGGGAAGGGGACATATATCCGCTCTCTCGCTCATGATTTGGGACAAGGACTGGGCTGCGGGGCCGTCTTAAAAAGCTTGGTGAGACTCAGGTGCGGAGTTTTCAGTATCGACAGTGCGGTTTCAGTCGAAGATTTCGAAGAAGCTTGCGAGAGCGGTTATTGGGAAAGTCTGCTCTATCCGATGGACAGTGTTCTTACGAATATGGGGGTAGTAATTGTCGATGAAGAGAAAGCTCAATTAGTCCGTAACGGGTCTTCACTAATGTTCGAGGTCGATGTATCGTCGGAAACTGAAAATGGGTACCGTCGTGCTTATACCCGGGATGGAAATTTGCTGGGGATATTAAGATTTGATTCTGAAAAAAAACAGTGGCAACCGGAGAAAGTGTTCGGCTAGCTTGACACTAACATCGCTATATGGTACGAATATTAGTCGGGCTATCCAGAGCCCGACCTGTCGAACTAAAGAGGAGGTACTCAACTAAATGGGGAAAATTAACGTAGCAATAATCGGCGTTGGTAATTGCGCTTCTTCTCTCGTGCAGGGTGTTCACTATTATCGGGACGCTAAGGAAAACGAGTTTGTGCCCGGATTAATGCATGTGAACCTGGGTGGTTATCACGTCAGAGACATAAATTTCGTGGCCGCTTTTGACATCGACAAAAACAAGGTCGGCAAGGATTTAGCCGAGGCAATTTACACCAAACCCAACAACACCTTCAAGTTCTGCGATGTGCCGACTACCGGTGTGACTGTCCAGCGCGGTATGACACTTGATGGATTAGGGAAGTATCTCTCCCAGATTATCGAGAAGGCACCCGGTCCTACCGCTAATATCGTCAAAATTCTGAAAGATACCAAGACGGATGTAGTACTTAATTATCTACCCGTCGGCTCGGAGATGGCGACTAAATGGTATGTGGAACAGATACTCAATGCCGGTTGCGGGTTTATAAACTGCATCCCGGTTTTTATTGCCAGCGCAAAAAATAAGGATTGGGCAGAGCGCTTTGCAGAAAAGGGATTGCCGATAATCGGTGATGATATTAAGTCGCAGGTCGGAGCAACAATTGTGCACCGTGTACTGACCCGTCTGTTCGGCGACCGCGGCGTTAAACTGGAAAAGACATACCAGTTGAATTTCGGCGGCAATACCGATTTTCTTAATATGCTGGAAAGGGAAAGATTGGAGTCCAAAAAAATCTCCAAGACAAATGCTGTTACCTCACAACTCGACTTCAAGCTCCCTCCCGAAGATGTCCACGTTGGTCCCAGCGATTACGTGCCCTGGCTTTTAGACCGCAAATTCTGCCATATCAGGATGGAAGGGCGAACTTTTGGTGACGTCCCGCTGAATGTCGAATGTAAACTGGAAGTCTGGGACAGCCCGAACTCCGCCGGTGTGGTGATCGATGCTATCAGATGTTGTAAGCTGGCGCTGGATAACGGCATAAGCGGCGCTTTGCTTGCGCCATCTTCATATTTCATGAAATCGCCACCGGTCCAATATCCGGACGACCAGGCACACAACAAGGTGGAAAAATTTATTGCTACCTATAGATTGAAAAAGTAGCAGTGATACCCTTGATTTGCACGACGAGACCGAGTTACTTTCTGGACATTAGCTAATGAAGATTGCTCTGGTATCTCCGTATGACTTTTCTTACCCTGGTGGGGTTGCTCGCCATGTAACCTCACTTTATCATCACTTTACTCGCATGGGGCACGAGGTGAAAGTCATTGCCCCTGCTTCCGGTAAAATCGGGGGATTCGGTGACAATTTTATCCGTATCGGGACGCCGTTCCCTTTCGCTGCCAGCGATTCTGTCATTCGTATTTCTATCTCGATGCATCTGGCGCCGACCATTAAGGAAGTACTGGCGCGGGAGAAATTCGATATCGTCCATCTTCATGAACCTTTTATGCCGATGGTCTGCAGTGCGATCCTTCGTTTTTCGAATTCCATCAACATCGGCACTTTCCATGCTGCGCAGGGGAAACCCGGCTACAGCTGGGGCAGGCCTGTCTCCAGTTGGATGTTGTGCAGGCGTGCGCGCAAATTACACGGCCACATCGCTGTTTCAAAACCTGCGATGAACTATATCGGCCGGTACCTGCCTGCCGAATATGAGATTATCCCCAATGGAATCGACATTCACCGTTTCCGCCCGGATGTTAAGCCGATGGAACAGTATCAGGACGGTAAACTGAATATCGTTTTTATGGGACGGCTCGAGTTCCGTAAAGGCGTCAATTATCTCCTTAAGGCTTATCAGGAAATTAAACGTGAAATGCCGAATACCAGACTGCTTATTTGCGGTCCGGGTGTGCGTTTGAGGAAACGCTATGAAAAATGGGTGGCAAAAAACCGATTGCAGGACGTTATTTTCACCGGGATGGTGAGCGATGAAGAACAACCGCGTTACTATCGGACGGCAGATGTTTTTTGTGCGCCGGCAACCAGCCGTGAGAGCTTCGGCTTGATTTTATTAGAGGCGATGGCGACCGGCAGACCGATTGTGGCAACAAATATCGAGGGCTTTGCCAACGTCATCACGGAAGGTAAGGAAGGTCTATTGGTCCCCCCTATGAACAGTCATGCATTGGCGGAGTCTTTATTGGCTCTCCTCAAAGACAAGGAAAAGCGTCTGCAGATGGGACGGAACAGCATTATCACCGCGCAAAAATATGCCTGGGAAGATGTTTCGCGACGTGTTATGGAATACTACGGCAAAATAATTGAAAAAGAACGCCAGAAACGTTCTTGAAGGTGAAAATTATGGCTTTACAGGGCATTCGCAGGTCGATAGGTAAATTCATTGCCAATCCGATTGTACGTCTTCTGGAGAAGACTCACATATCGCCGAATGCTGTTACCTGGCTCGGTTTTCTGATAACGGTTGCCGCTGCGGTCCTGATTGCCCTGGGGCACCCGTTTGCCGCCAGTTTCGTGGTCCTGTTCGCCGGTTTATTCGATATGCTGGATGGAGCACTTGCCCGTCTTACGAATCGTGTCTCCCGTTTCGGGGGGGTGCTCGATTCTACACTGGACCGTGCTTCCGAGGCAGTGATATTCATCGGCATTGCCGTGCTGTATGCCGGTAACCAGTCCGTCTGGGGGGTAGCGGTCTCGGGTATCGCATTAATTACTTCGCAATTGGTGAGCTATGTCCGGGCGAGGGCCGAAGCAATCGATGTCAATTGCGAAGTCGGCATCTTTACTAGACCCGAAAGAGTGGTTATACTATTTATTGGGCTACTGCTCAGTACATTGAATTTTGCACTACTGGTTGCCCTGGCGATAATCGCCGTTCTCAGTTTTATTACTGCAATCCAGAGGTTGCTTTGCGTCTGGCAAAAAACAAAATCGAGTTAATTTTGGGGGAAAACTATGCCTGTTATAGCTGTCATCGGTGCTCAATGGGGAGATGAGGGAAAAGGGAAAGTAGTCGACCTGCTTGCCGAGAGGGCTGATGTAGTGACTCGCTTTTCCGGTGGGGACAATGCCGGTCATACCGTTATCAATTCCTTCGGAGAATTCAAGTTACATATTGTTCCTTCGGGTATTTTCTCGCCGAGAGCGATTTGTATTATCGGTAACGGAGTGGTCGTAAATCCGAAGGCCCTCTGTCAGGAACTGGATATGATCAAACAGAAGGGCATCGATGTCTCCAGATTGCGTATTAGCGACCGTGCCCATCTTGTTATGCCGTACCATTTATTGCTCGATGATGTAGAAGAAAAGTCGCGTGGTGAAAAAGCCATCGGTACCACCCATAAAGGCATCGGGCCTGCATTCGTGGATAAAGTCGCTCGATGTGGTATCCGTATGGGTGATTTGTTGAACGCCCAAGCATTTATGGAGCAGTTGCGTTTCCTCGTCGACCAGAAAAATTTAATCCTCACCAGAATATACGGTGCCGACCCCGTATCAGCCGAACGGATATATGATGAATATGCGGAATACGGGAAACGCCTCGCCCCTTATATCTGCGAGACCACCGAACTGCTGGATGAAGCATTGAAAACAGGTAAGCTAGTACTTTTAGAAGGCGCGCAGGGTACTCTGCTGGACCCCGATTTCGGCACTTATCCCTACTGTACTTCTTCTTCGCCTATCGCCGGCGGGGCTTCTCTCGGTTCGGGTATCAGCCTCAATAGGATTACCAGAGTGCTGGGTGTTTTCAAGTCCTACTGCACCCGCGTCGGCTCCGGGCCGATGCCGACCGAGCTCAAAGATTCAACCGGAGACCTTATCAGAGAGAGAGGCCGTGAATACGGCACCACTACCGGCAGGCCGAGGCGTTGCGGTTGGTTCGATACCGTGGTGGCGAGATTCAGTCACCGGATTAACGGTTTCACAGGAATGGCGCTGACGCGGTTCGACATTCTGGACACATTACCGGTCATTAAGATATGCACTTCCTATAAAGTGGACGGGAAAACAGTCGATAACTTTCCCGCCTGTATCGCGACGCTGGAAAAATGTGAACCTGTCTACGAAGAACTTCCCGGGTGGCAGGCTTCAACTTCCAATATACGGCAGTTCAAAGATTTGCCCTCAGCGGCGAAAAAGTATGTTGAACGATTGGAGAAATTGGTAGGTTGCCCTGCTAATCTGATTTGCGTGGGACCGTCGCGGGAGCAAACAATCGAGAAATCGTCGGTATTATAAATATCGGCTTTATACCTTTTGGGCGAGCTTGGCATGCTCTTTTTTCATGCACCTGTCCATTATCACCAGTAGCCCGGCATTTCTTGCCAGTTTTGCCGCCTCTTCGTTGACGATGCCTTCCTGCATCCAGATTGCCTTTGCCCCGATTTTTATCGCTTCCTCGACAATCGGCAAGACTTTCCCGGAACGGCGGAAAATATCGACGACCTCCACTTTTTCAGGAACAGCGCTCAGGCTAGGATAGGATTTTTTGCCGAGTAATTCATTTATAGTCGGGTTTACCGGGATGACGTTGTAGCCGTGTTCGGTAAGGTAATTAAAAACGAAATAGCTGGGCCGCCAGGAGTCGCCGGACACTCCGACCATAGCGATGTTTCCGAAGTTCTTCAATATCCGGGCGGCGAGCAGGTCAGAATCATCTATCTCCGTCATCAGGGTATTCCCACCAGGATATTGTTGCCTTCGATTTTGACTTCGTAGGTGGACAATGGCTTCGGCGACCTCAAAATTTTCCCCAGTGCGGATTTAATCCACCAGTGAACGACGCTCCCGTCCTTCAAATCGAACCGTGACCCGTGCACGGGGCAAGTAACCACCGTGCCCTCGAGTTTGCCCTTCGCCAGATTGCCGCCCGCGTGTGTGCAGCGACTGGTGGCGGCATAGTATCGTCCGCCGGTGAACGCCAGCAGGATATTTTCCCCATGGACGGATATCTCCTTTATAGTGCCGTCGGCGAGTTCGCCTGTCTTGCCTATGACAATAAAATCAGCCATCTTCAATCTCCTTCGGGGTATGATTTATTTGATTTTCTTCTCCACTGTCTCCCAGTTGATATTTTTGAAGAAAGCGGCGATATAATCGGCGCGCTTCAGCCCGTAATCGAGCATAAAAGCGTGTTCGAAGACGTCCATCACTAAAACAGGTGTGCAGCCGGCGAAGTGTCCGACCTCGTGTTCGTTTATCCACTGGTTGAAAAGCCCGCCGGTAACGTTGTCCTGGTAGAGTACTACCCAGCCGATACCGCGCATCGACCCGGTGGCTTTGAAGTCCTGCTCCCAGGCTTCGTAGCTGCCGAAAGCCCCGGCGACCTTTCCCGCGAATTTGCCGGTCTTGTCCAGAGGCGATTTGCCGCCCAGATTTTCGAAATAATACTCGTGGAGGCGCATCCCGTTGAATTCAAAGCCCATCCGCCTTTTCAGTTCGGCATACTCCGGTGTGGCGGTCTTGCCTTCTTTCAGCATGGCGGTAAGGATATCGGAGACTTTATTGGTATTGGTGACATAGCCCTGATAGAGGGTGAAATGGTTCTTTAATAAGGTTTCACTGAAACCTGCCATTCCGATGAGTGAACTGTAATCCTTTGCCTGGTAAGCCATTTTCTCTCCTCCTCGATATTTTCAGTGTAATCAGTGAATTTTCTTGATGAATTCTTTGACCTGGAAGTCCCACTCGCGGGAAGAGAAATCTACTCTGGTCTTGCCTTTTTCTTTGCAGGCGCTGACCTCGACAAAGCCCCCGCCGCCTTCGAAGTAAGCCGATGTTTCCGTCTGATTTGTCAGTGCCAGTTTGTAGCCTTCAGGACCGAAGAATTCGATTGCTTTCACGATTGCTTTTTCGGGAGTTAGCTTTGTTTCCGTAGCGATTCTTAACATGTTACACCCCCCTTTGTTAAAATTTAAATTTACTTTAACTTATTTTCCCGGCGGAGTATGTAACTTTTGTCCTGTCCGGGGATGTTACAGCCCTAGGCTGTCCGCCACGCTTTTCATTGCTTCCAATCCCAGATCGATAAACACGTCTAATTCTAGGCCGATTTCACTGCATTTTGCAATCTGCTCCCGGTTGGCACCGGCGGCAAAGCTCTTTTCCTTGAAACGTTTCCTGATCGATTTGGCCTCCAGTCCTGCCAGTTTTTTGTCGGGGCGGACCAGCGCACCGGCCGTGATTAAGCCGGTCAAGGGGTCGGCGCAAAACAGGGCCTTGTCCATCTTCGTTTCAAAAGGTGTGCCGTGGGCTTCATTGTGACAGAGAATCGCGTGGGAGATTACATCACTCGCACCGAGCTGTTT
>JAFGHZ010000140.1 GCA_016929875.1 Dehalococcoidales bacterium | reverse complement strand
TCGGTAACATCCTGAGCTGTCGTGTTTTCCGAGGTCACTTCATCGGCCATTGCTTGTATGGTGGCCATTGCGCTGTCGAAATCCCCGGCTGGTACACGAATCGAAATCGTCCCGGTGAGTCTTTCACCGTTCAGATATTTATATGACGAGACGACGTAGCCGCCGGAACTCTCTGCCAGCTGGGCAATTTGGTCCATAACTACAGAGACGTCTTCTACAACTATATTCATGTTGCTGGTGCGGACAATCATCTGTTCGATACCGGTGTCCGAAGATGCTTCCTGTGACGAGTAACCGCCATCGGATACTTTTCCAGGGACAGCTACTGTGGGTGCAGGAGCGGCAGTAGTTGTCACAGCGTAATAATTACGCTCGTCCAGCCCCATCTGATAACTCGTGGTAGTAGCTGCCTTACTGGCACATGAGACAGTCGCCAGTAAACATATTACGAGTGCGGATATAATGCCTATAACCAATGGTTTTTTCATAGATTTTCCCTCCATATGCTCGACAAGTTAATGTAATCTTGTGACGGCATTTAATCTCTTATGTATGATATAACGAAATTCTGCCGTTTTGGTTACTGGCGAGAGCAAAATAATTACGGGTTTAGCGTAATGCTATCACGCTTGATAGAGAGTGTCAATTGGCATAGTAGTATTCTCTAGTATTTTGAAGCTCCGATTTCTTCCATCTTGCCGGTAATTACGAATACCACTCGCTCACAGATATTCGTCACCCTATCTGCCGCGCGTTCGAGATTGTGCGCCACCCACATCAAACGAGTCGCCCGGGTAATGGTCTTCGGGTCTTCTATCATGAATGTCAGTAATTCGCGGTAAATCTGGTCGTAAAGGTTATCTACCGAATCATCCTCGGCGCTAATTTCTCTGGCACCTTCTACGTCCTGATTGATAAAGGCGTCCAGACTGCGTCTGAGCATATCGATGGTTTTTTCCGCCATGCGCGGGATATCGATTAAAGGTTTCAATGGCGGTTCGTCACCTATCATGATCACAACACGGGAGATACCGAGAGCGTAATCCCCGATTCGTTCCAACTCCGTGCCGATATTCAATACCGATACAATCATCCTCAAATCGCTAGCCATCGGCTGTTGTGTCGCGATAAGCTGGATACATTTTTCTTCGATTTCGAATCGCTTCTGATTAATGATGTGGTCGCCCTCGATAACTTGTTTTGCAAGCTCCAGATTACGGTTCCTCAAAGCATCGATGGAATTGAGAATCGCTTTACCGGACATACTGCCCAGTACCAGGACATCATCCTTTATGTTGTGTAGTCTTTTGTGAAAATCAGCCCTAATTTCCATTTTTCTCCTCCGTTTAACCGAATCGCCCGGTGATGTAATCTTCAGTTCGTTTATCTCTGGGATTAGTGAATATTTGAGAGGTATGTCCGTATTCTACTAACTCTCCCGCCCTATCCCCTGCCATCATCATAAAGGCCGCCATATCGGAGACACGCGCTGCCTGCTGCATATTATGAGTGACAATAACGATTGTATAAATTTCTCGCAGAGTACGCATCAAATCTTCAATCTTCAGGGTTGCCACGGGGTCCAGCGCGCTACAAGGTTCGTCCATCAAAATTACTTCCGGCTCCACCGCCAGCACACGGGCGATACAAAGCCTCTGTTGTTGACCGCCGGACAATGCCAGCGCCGATTGTTCCAGTTTGTCTTTTACCTCGTCCCAGAGTGCCGATTTGCGCAAAACGTTTTCGACTATTTTATTCAGTTCGTTACGATTGGTCCTGCCATGCTGTTTAGGACCGAAAACAATATTATCATAGATAGACATGGGAAACGGGTTCGGCTTCTGAAAAACCATGCCTACCCTTTTCCTTAAATCAACGACATCGATCGATTTTTCATAGATATTTTTACCATCGAGTTCGATATCACCAGTTACCCGGGTATTGGGGATAAGGTCATTCATCCGATTAAACAGCCTCAGCAAGGAAGATTTACCGCAGCCGGATGGCCCGATAATAGCGGTAATGGCATGTGAAGGTATCTCCAGAGTAACATTACGCAAAGCCTGGAATTTATTGTAATACAAGTTTGCCATACGAGTCCGTAACTTTACATTGTCCAGATATGGTAAAGACTCGATATTCTTATTAAGAGTTACTTCCATTTTCACATCTATTCCTTTTGCCTTCTTAACCCCTGTTCATACGCACGTAAAACCAGTGTGCCAGCCAGTTGGTAAATGCGTTCACGACGACGATAACAATAATCAGAACGGTGGCTGTTGCCATTGCTTTGTCCATTGCCCGTGTCTCCATCGCAAGATAGAAGACATGCAGAGATAATGTACGTCCCCCTGATAGCAGAGAGGTCGGCATAGCAGCGGAGCCGCCCATCGTCACATAAAGACAGGCTGTTTCTCCGATAGCTCGACCGGTACAGAGTATAATCGATGTAATGATCCCCGGTATGGCGGCAGGTATTACGACTTTAGCGATAGTTTGCCAGCGGGTACATCCCAGCGCCAGCGCACCCTCGCGATAAGAGCGAGGGACAGCTTTTATCGCTTCCTCGGTAGTGCGTATCATTGTCGGTAAAAGCAAACAGACCAGTGTTAGCGCACCAGAGAGAATAGAGAACTTGAGATGCAAAGCCGTGACAAACAATACGAACCCGAACAGACCGAAAATAATCGATGGTACGCCTGCCAGTACTTCTATTCCGTATCTTATAAAACCAGTGAATCTGTTCGACGGAGCGTATTCCGCCAGATAGACCGCCGCACCGATGCCCACCGGTACCAGAATTAATAAAGTGACTCCAATCAGATAAACTGTCGAGACAATTACAGTAGAGATACCGCCTTCCCCGCTAAGTCCTCCTTGAGGAGCGGTCAGCAGGAAATCTAGACTTATAGATGGTAATCCCTGAAACAGCACGTAGATTATTATCAACAGCAGGATAGCGACGGTAATAAATCCGCCTGCCCAGACTGCCGTCATGGCAATCTTCTGAACTGTTTTAGGTGAGATGTTCCGCATGCTTTTGAATACCTCTTCTTAAAACAACCGTTGTGATGGTATTTAGAACGATAATAAAAATCAACAGGACGATACCCGTAGCAAAAAGCGCGCTCTCGTGGGTGCCAGTAGCATAATTAATCTCTACGGCGATATTGCCGGTAAGGGTACGTGCCGGGTCGAGAGGACTTTTCGGGAAGGCAATCGCATTGCCAATAACCATAATCATTGCCATAGTTTCTCCAACCGCACGCCCCATCCCCAACACGATACTGGCAATAATTCCGGAACGAGCTGAAGGAAGTAATACTCTGCTGATAGTTTGCCAGCGCGTGGCACCCAGAGCTAGAGCGCCTTCCTTGTAAGCATGCGGCACAGCACGGATACTGTCTTCACTGATACTGATAATCGTCGGTAATACCATCGCCGTGAGTACCAGACAGGCGGCCAGTATGCTGAAGCCGCTACCGCCGATATGTCTGACTGCCGGTACTATCAAGACCATACCTATCAGTCCATATATTACCGAGGGGATACCTACCAATAACTCTACCGCCGGTCGCAAAAAGCTTCTGATGCGGTTCGGGGCTACTTCTGCCAGTAAAATAGCGCAAGCAATACCCAGTGGTATTGCTTGCGCAAGCGCCCCGATGGTTACGGCAGTAGACCCCACAATCATTGCCAGAATACCGTATTTATCGTATGTGGGGCGCCACTCGGTACCGAAAAGAAAATCAAAAACGCCGACTTTCTGAAATGTCGGCATACCCTGCAGGACGATAAAAACGGTGATTGCCGCCAGTATGATTACCGAACTGGCGGCACAGACCAACACCGTATATTTAGCGAACTTGTCCGTCAAATGATGTGGTATTTTCATGCCTATTTTACTTCACGGAGATATAGTCCTCACTCACTATTTTTTGCCCTGCGTCGCTCAAGCAGAAATCGATGAATTCTTTTACTAATCCCGTCGGTTGACCTTTGGTGACGAAGAGTAACGGTCGGACGATTTTATAAGTCCCGTTTTTAACGTTTGCTTCCGTTCCGGCAACGCCGTCGATACTGACTACCTTGACGGCGTTATCGACATAACCACACGAGAGATAGGCGATAGCGTTCGGGTCACCGGCAATGGTAGTTCTAACAGCCCCGTTGGATGACTGCAATATCGCGGTATCTACGATTTTGTTATCTGAACCCATTACCAGTTCTTCGAAAGCGCTTCTGGTACCCGAACCTTCTTCGCGGGAAACGACGGTAATTTTCTTATCGGCACCGCCCAGTTCCTTCCAGTTCGTGATTTTGCCTGAGAATATGTCGATAATCTGTTGCTTGGTGAGGTTACTGACAGTCTGTGAAGAATGGGCGATGATAGCAATGCCATCACGAGCTATCACAGTCTCCCCCAATCCGGGTTTCTCGGAATCTTTCAAGTCACGGGAAGCGGCCCCGATATCGACCGTGCCATCAGTAGCAGACTTAATGCCTACCGATGAGCCTCCGCCCTGAATAATAACCGTAACCTTTGGATATAAGGCAGTAAAAGCTGCTCCTAATCTTTCAGCTAACGGCTGGACCGTCGTCGAGCCCGATTCGGTGATAGTGCCTGCCAGGGTATAAGTCGTAGATGTTGTAGTTTTGGTTGCGGTAGTCGCGCTTTCTCCGCCGCAACCTGCCAGTGTGACCAGTGCAATCGATAATACCAGCAAGGTCGCCACAAATGACTTTTTCTTGAGGTTTGTGTTTAATTTTTTCACTTTTTCTTATCTCCTTTCAATTTTCATATTAGGAGATGTAGATTAAGCCTGATTTAAGGGTATGTTAAAGATAGGTAAAATATTATAGCTTTTCGACAAGTTTGATGATACGGTTTTTTATCTCGTCGCGGATACGGCGAACAGTCTCAGGTGATTGTCCGGCGGGGTCATCAAGCTCCCAGTCCTCGGTGGGTAGATAACTGGCAGGACAGGACTTTTCGGTGCCACAACCCATTGTAATCACACGGTCAAACTTACGCAGTAATTCGATGGTCAGAGTTTTCGGTTTTTCCATGCTGATATCGATGCCGATTTCTTTCATTGCATGAATAACCAGAGGATTAACTTCAGATGCAGGGGCGGTTCCCGCCGAGTCAGCGATTCCTTTGCCTTTAGCAAATATATTGAAAAAGGCTTTCGCCATCTGACTACGACCGGCATTATGCACGCAAACAAACAGTATCCGATTCACAATGATAGTATGATTCGCAGAAATTAAAGACAGCTTAAAGGGATGTTAAATCTTTGTTAAATCACGGGTATAACGGCAACGTAAAGGTAAATGTAGAACCTTTCCCTAGTTCACTTTGTACCTGAATAGTACCACCGTGGGCTTGAATAGTGTGTTTGGCAATAGCTAATCCCAGTCCACTGCCACCAGCCGAACGCGATTTGTCAGCCTTATAGAACCGCTCGAAAACGTGCGGCAGGTCTTCTCGCGGAATACCCACTCCTGTATCGGTAACACCCACCTTGATATTCTTCGCATCGTGACCGGTCATTATGCTCACCATACCATTGCGTTTATTAAACTTGATACCGTTATGGACCAGATTAACCAGTGTTTGTCGGACACGTTCTCTATCCGCCATAACGTATGGCAGGCGGTCATCCAACGAGGACTCTATTCGTATATTTTCTTTCGTTCCCAACGGGGTCATTTGAGCAATTACTTCGGTAGCCAATTCGTTCAGATTTACCTTCTCTTTTTTCAAGCCTGCCTCGCCCGTCTCGATTCTGGATAACTCTGTAAGCTCGGTGACCATCTGGGTTAATCTTTCCACTTCTCCTGCAATACGCTCCAAAAAAGCAAGAGCGGCCATTTTATCGTCGATTGCACCATCCCGAAGAGTTTCTACCATTACTTTGATGCCGGAAAGCGGCGTGCGCAGGTCGTGAGAGATGTTACCGACCAGCTCGCGGCGCATGGTCTGGAGGTTCTTTAATTCCGTGAGGTCCTGAAGCAACAGAAGGCAACCTGACAGCATCCTGCCGCTGACAGGGATGGCAATCATCCGCAGAAAAAGACCTGCCGGTTTAAGTTCGATTTGAGTATTCTTCTGTTCCCCTGTTTTCAGGCAGTCCGCTACCAGTCTGTCTACGTCATGGTCATGTGTTGCCTCGATGATAGTTCGGGATATAACGGCTTCCCTTTGGAAACTGAAAATCTTTCCCGCCGCCTGGTTCGCCATGATGATATTACCCTCTTTGTTCGTAAGAATGACGCCGTCGGTCATATTGGAGAGTATCGTTAACAATGTAGCCTGTTCGTTAGAGATTGATTCCACAAGCTTGCGTATGTTATTCGACATCTCGTTAAAAGACTGTGCCAGTTCCCCCGCTTCATCACGTCCTCGAACAATGAGAGTCTGTTCCAAATCACCGGCGGCCATTTGTCGGGATGCTTGTGTCACTTCCCGTATTGGCCTGGTTGTAATCCTGGCAATAAACCAGGCGATAAAACCAACGAGTAAAATAGTGACAAGAATTGTAATAACTAATACCAGTATTACATGATTGACCGAAGTCTGGACAATACCTAACGGTAAAGCAATGCGGGAAACACCTAAAACTTCACCATTTTGTTCGATAGGCGCTGCTACATACATCATCTCTATGTTAAGAGTATTACTCAAGCGAATACTCTCGCCATAACCGCTAGAAAGTGCTGCTATTACTTCGGGACGGGTGCCGTGATTGTCCATCGTTAACGGATCCTCCTCCGAATCTCCCAGCACTGTGCCGTCAATGCCGATAATTGTGACACGTGCATTTATTTCCTCCCCTATTCTTCCGGCTAAATCATCCAGATCGTCCGAAGACAAAAAAAAGTAAGGGGAACTTGCTTCAGCGGTAATTTTGGCTTCATTGGTGAGATAAGTGCGGAGGTTATCGGTCTGGGTATCTGTGACGAAATGAGCGAGATAGGCTCCCATCAAGCCCATACTGATCAAAATGAGGACAAGAAATGGTAACGTAATGCGCCACTGGATTTTGTTAAACGACTTCATTTTCTAATTTATACCCTGTTCCCCTGACGGTAAGAAGGTATCTAGGATCCGCCGGGTCCTCTTCGATTTTCTGTCTGAGCCAGCGTATATGGACATCTACTGTACGCGTATCCCCGACGAAATCATAACTCCAGACTTTCTCCAACAACTGCTCGCGGGTAAAAACGTAGCCTTCATTTTTTGCCAAAAACGCCAGCAAATCGAATTCCTTGGCTGTTAGTTCTAATGGTTTGTCCTTTATGGTGACACGATGCCGATTCAGGTCGATGCTGATATTCCCTACACTGATGATAGCCGGCCCCCCGGTAACGGCAGACTCTACCATCTTTGCCCTGCGTAACAATGCCCGTATTCTCGCAAGCAATTCGCGAATGCTGAAAGGTTTGGTCATATAATCATCTGCACCTACATCCAACCCCACGATTTTATCGGTTTCGTCAGTACGGGCAGTAAGCATAATAATGGGGACTGTCATCTCTTTACGTAAAATCCGGCAGACCTCGAAACCATCGATTTTTGGTAACATTATGTCAAGAATGATAAGGTCAGGCTTCTCATTCCTGGCAATTTCCAGAGCTTCCGCCCCATCTACGGCAATCAATGCCTCGTAGCCCTCTTTAACGAGGTTATACTTGATTGTCTCAAGCAGATTTCGGTCGTCTTCGGTTACCAGAATCTTACTCATAATCAATAGTAGTATAAACGGAATAATATAAACTGGCAATAAGGGGCGGTTCTACTTCCGGTTGCGGTACTCAGGGAGAGGCTGGACCTGAAAATCGTGTTTGCCGCGGGCAAGGATTTCTACTGCCACACGTGCGGTATCCAGCGAAGTAAAACACGGGATGCGTCTCTCCGTGGCAGCTCTGCGTATATAGAAACCGTCCCTCAATGACGTACTGCTGGTCGTAACCGTATTGACAATACCATTTATCGCACCGCTGTTGATAACATCGACAACATTAGGATGCCCTTCTTTGAGTTTTTTAGTGATGGTAGTAACCTTCAATCCCATATCGTTTATCATCCTGGCGGTGCCTTCTGTAGCATATAGCTCGTAATTAGCACCCGCCAGGTTTCTGATGATGGACATTGCTTCCGGTTTATCTCTATCCGCGATGCTGAGCAGGATTCCTCCCTGCGACGGTAACATCAACCCGGCTGCCATCAGGGTCTTGGTCAGCGCCGCCTGGAAAGTCCGGTCGATGCCCATTACTTCACCGGTGGACTTCATTTCCGGTCCCAGGTGCGTATCCACACCGATTAACTTCGACATCGAGAAAACCGGTGCTTTGATTGCTACCAATCTCTGCCTCTTGTAAAGACCGCCCTCATAGCCCTGCTCTTTCAAACTCTGCCCGAGCATAACCTTGACGGCCACCTTGACCATGGGGACCCCCGTAACTTTAGAGATAAAAGGCACGGTACGGCTTGCCCGCGAGTTTACTTCCAGGATATAGACCGATGCGCCGCCGGTCGGGTGCTCCGGCAAAACGACGAACTGGACATTCATCAGTCCCTTCACCTTCAGCGCCAGCCCGATTCGCGTCGTGTAATCTATAATTGTATCCGCTTCGGCGGTTGTCAGATTTAGCCCCGGGTAAACCGCCATCGAATCGCCGCTATGAACACCCGCTCTCTCGATTTGCTCCATTATGCCGGGTATCAATACCGTTTCACCATCACAGATAGCATCCACTTCCGCCTCTTTACCCTGGAGATACTTGTCTATCAATACCGGGTGACCGGTATTTAATTCCACAGCGGCACGCATATAATACTCGAGCTCCGCGGCACTGTAAACAATCTCCATTGCCCTGCCGCCCAGGACATAGCTGGGACGTACCAGCACCGGATAGCCGATTGTTTTTGCAACACTGAGAGCTTCTTCGATACTGGTAACTCCTGCGCCGGGAGGCTGAGGAATACCCAGCTGTCCCAGCAGGCTTTCGAAACGTCTCCTGTCTTCCGACAGGTCGATGCATTCGGCGCTGGTACCCAGGACAGGCATCCCGCTCCGTGCCAGAGGATCGGCAAGGTTAATCGCCGTCTGCCCGCCGAACTGCACGATAGAAGGGGCACATCCGTTAGTATCCTGCCCGTTCTCATTTTCCAGGATGTCCCGCATACTTTCTTCGTCGAGGGCCTCGAAATAAAGCCGGTCGCTGGTATCGAAATCGGTGGAGACAGTCTCGGGGTTGGAGTTGACCATAATACTTTTGTAGCCTGATTTGCGCAGTGCCATCGAGGAATGAACACTGCAATAATCGAACTCGATACCCTGCCCGATTCGGATAGGACCCGAACCAATGACCACCGCCTTACGCTCTGCGAGGCTTTCAGCTTCGTTATCGGATTCGTAAGTGCTGTAGAAATAAGGTGTGGCGGCATCGAACTCGGCGGCGCAGGTATCCACCATCTTGTAAACAGGTTTGATATTCCATTCGTGCCTCAATTGCCTTACCTGTTCGGCGAGTCGGTCCGCCAGCGTGCCTACCGTCTCGTCGGAAAAACCGAGTCTTTTTGCCTGACGGAGCAAATCCGGCGTCAATGGCTGTTTGAGAAGTTTTTTCTCCATATCGACGATATTCTTCATTTTCGTCAGAAACCAGATGTTGATATGGGTCTTTTCACTGATTTTCTGCGGGGCAATACCGCGCCTCAAGGCTGCCATAATTGCCCATAGCCTCAAATCGGTCGGTTCCAGGGGATAAGTACCGATTTCTTCTCCCAAATTCCAATTACGGTCTTCCCAGAGGAGCGATTTTTTACCGAACTCGAGGGAGCGCACTGCCTTTTGCAGAGCAGCTTCAAAGGTACGGTCGATTGCCATTACCTCGCCGGTGGCTTTCATCTGAGTACCGAGTAAACGGTCGCCGCTGGCGAACTTGTCGAATGGCCAGCGCGGTATTTTAACCACGATATAATCGAGTGCCGGCTCGAATGCCGCCAGCGTTTTGCCGGTAACAGCGTTGGGAATTTCGTCGAGCCGCTTGCCGACGGCAATTTTAGAGGCGACGCGTGCGATGGGATAACCGGTCGCTTTACTTGCCAGCGCCGAGCTTCGGCTCACCCTCGGATTTACTTCTATGACATAGTAGCGTTCGCTTTTCGGGTCGAGGGCATACTGCACATTGCACCCGCCCTCTATGCCCAATGCTCGGATGATTTTAAGGCTGGCGTTGCGCAGCATCTGGTATTCTTTATTAGTGAGGGTCTGGCTGGGCGCGACGACGATGCT
>JAFGHZ010000139.1 GCA_016929875.1 Dehalococcoidales bacterium | reverse complement strand
CGGATACACTTGGTCAGGTTCTGTACGGAAGTTGCAGCGGCGGTGATAATGTGGGTCTCGACATCCAACCGGAAGCCGTGCATACCGACAGGATTTCTGACCCCTTCCTGTCCGTCCACGGTATAGGCACGAGGAATAACATGAAGGACTCTCTGGTCGCTGGGTACTTCAACGGAGCGGGCGACTTCCATTACCCTTTTCAGGTCATCAGGCCTTACGAGCCGGTCTGTGCGCGAGATAGCGACAGCCCCTTTGTTGTTTACCGAGCTGATGTGCCGTCCGGTAACACCGACGCAGGCCGATTCTATCTTATAACCAGCGGTCCGCTCGGCTTTGCGTACCGCTTCGCGGATTGAATCGCGGGCTTCATTAATATTAACGACCATGCCTTTGCTCAAGCCCTGCGAGGGGGCAACTCCCACTCCCAGGATACGGGCGTTGTTCTTGTCGTCGATGTCGCCCATGATGGCACATACTTTGGTCGTGCCGACGTCGATAGCTGAAATTCTCGTTCTCTTCATATTCGTTTCCTCTTTATTTATATCTATTTGACCTGATTTTATTCTCTATAATGGATGTGCCATTTGCTGTTCAAGAGATTGCCCTGCGTTTCGATTCGGGGCCCCAGAAAGAGTTCTGAGAGGAACCCGCTGGGTGATTCGGTGTTGTTCGACGAGGATGGCTCTGTTGAGGCACTGAGATTGAAGTTCACAAGACCCGTGGACATTTTTTCGTACTCAATCGTCGTTGCCATGATAAAATACCCCCTAAATACTTCTACCCATTTCTATAGAGTGTTATATATAATAGTAAGCGTACCAAAACCTATCAGCAATTTTTGTCCTTACTATTACCATTTTGTCCTTATATAGTGCCATACCCCTTGAAATACGATTTTTGCTGGCATATAATAGAGCCACTGGAACGAGGTATGGCACTATGACAGTCGAAGAAGGACGAAAACATTTACCGCCTTACGTCTCATATAAGACATTCAGTAGTTTCCTGAGCAGGTTACAGCAGCATTTACCAACCCGTATCGACCGAAGCTACTGGGGCGATATGTTCTCCGGCAGCAGCGGTACGCAATTGATGGCTGCGATGCGTTTTCTAGACCTGGTCGATGTGAATGCCAGGCCGACACCACACTTGAAATTGCTCGTTTCGGCTACCGGCGACCACCGGGCGGTGCTTTTGAAACAAGTAACTACCGATGCTTATGGTTTTGTCTTGAAGGGCACCCTCGACCCACAGAATGCTACTTATGCCGAGCTGGAAGAGGTATTTCAGAATACCTTCAGAATGAAGGGCGATGTCTGCCGTAAGTGCATTAAGTTTTTTACGGAGATAACGCGCGATGCCGGTATTACGCTATCCCCTGCGTTCGCGAAAAAGCACAAAGTTCCACGTACCACTACAGGGACAAAAATCGTAGCCAAAAAAAATGGCACTAGGACAAACCAGAATTTTCCCGTGCCATTTTCGGACAATAAAATTACCGAACTGGATCCTTGGCACAAAATGTTAATCGATAAATTCCCTGCTTTCGACCCGACATGGAGCGACGACATCAAGATGAACTGGTTCAACGCTCTGGGACAGCTGATAAAGCTCAATCCGCACGCGGACAGCTAAACTTCCGGATGGTTAATGTTCCCCTGTTCATACTTGCGCCGGTTTTCTATAGTATTCATTCATGTAAGAGTAATGGTTCACTAATGTAGTACCAGTTAAGCCAGTCTTTGCCGATATTTTCTCCGTATAATCTGGCGACCAAAACCCTCCCGCTGTTTTTAATCGAGATATCCGTAACTTTGTACCTGGACATAAAACTTTCACCAAACCAAGTTGAGTTTGTTTGTTCGATTCGTTGCCTCAGTCGAGATACGTTTTTAACAGCGGATTTTGTGTCTGCATGTACCAGTATTATGAGGGCATACAATCCTTTATTATCTCTGGCCAGGCCGAAAGACATTGTCTCATACGGTAACAGCACAGTACCCTGACTGATATATTCATCTATTATGTTGGCTTCAACCCAGTCTCCGTCATCAATTTGGGGATAAAATCTTCCGAAATCATCGATGCTCTGTGTCTCGTTACTCATCAATGCCGACAGAGCATGGTGTGAGGAAAGTTCTCTTGCCATAAGCCTGAAATCTGCTACATCCGCTAGGGAATCATACTCATTTTTCTGCACGTCCAAGGTAAACTTCATGTCCGTTGTTTTAATTGTTCTGAAGGTGAAATTATTCTGGAAAACATAACGTCCCCCCCGGCCTAACTGGTCGTAAGCGGGAGGCGCAAATTGCTTTATCATATTCAACACGTTGTAATCACTGCCCCAACCGAAAATGGTATTTCCCATGTATGTCTCAATGGAAGGCGGGTTGTCTTTAGAGCTGATATCCAGCGCTTGTCGAGTTTTATCAGGGGCGAATTGCCCTCTGATGATGGACAACATGTTTAGTGGTTCCCTCACACTCGCTTCCTGGTCGATGGACCAGTAGCCGAGACCCAGATTACGTAATGAATCGAGACTGTTGTTGATATGCATGATATACGCATTTCCACTGATGAAACCGAAGGGCGCTGCAAGTCTAATATCCGCCGGACTGTTGAGCGATATGAGACTATTGTAGTATTCAACCTGTTCTTCCGTTGTCGCATCGATGCGGGGAGCGTCTATTTCGAATTCCCTTCTTATTTGGGCGTAATCGTTGATAACGACATAAGCACGGTTATCCGCGGTATCGGGAATCACCGACAGTATTTGTTCGAAAACATTCGAGGAACCCGTTGTGCAGGAGAATGAAGCCAGTAACGGGATGGCCATGGTAATTGCGCTTACCAGCGGTAGAATTTTGAATATCTTCATTGCATACCTCCCGTTCAGGGCTTTCAGGGTAGCTATTTCAGGATTTTGAAAGAATTTATAATATGGTAATACACCTCTTGGGCTTGCGTTTCAAAACCAGACAGTGAATATATTGCTATAGTGAACCAGAACTTTCCATAGTCAGCATAGAATTCCCTTGTGGTAGTCACAATGTCCCCCACAAAACGTGAGGTGTATTCCTCGCGGCTCTCACCCTCCGTGGGTGTGATATATTCATTAAAAAGAGCCGTATCATAGTTTTTAGTAGTAAATACTAATTCTTCCCCCGAATAACCGCCCATTGTTACCTTATTACGTTGCAGTAATTTGAAAGCAGGGGCTGTGTAGTAACCACGCTCTCCATTTAGATCATATTCCAGTACTGCTTGCGCATTCGGAAAAGTATCACTATGGGGAGAAATACATATCCAGCATTCAATATCCGGATATTTCACTTTAGGGTCAAACGGTATCCAGAAGTGAATATTGGTCATTAGACTATTGGCTTCAAGATAAGGTTCTAAATAGTGAGAAGGATACTCGAACGAAAAATGCACGGTGCCTTCGCTCACTATGTACTTTTTATATTCAGTTTCCTTATCTTTGCTACAACCGGCAGTCAAGTTTGTTCCGGTAATAAGGAGTAAAACTAGAAAAGCTGATAGGATTTTAGTTTTTTTCATAATTGGTCCCCTATAACTATTTATACGAAAAAGTCGGGGAAACATTGCACGGATTTTCTAAAATAGAGAACATAAATCTGGAAATTATGTTCTATTGATATTATAGTTATTGTATGGATTTGAACAAAGAAACACTCGAAGAATTACTCGAACGCGGGCAATACAGAGTGTTGCATCGGTTGCTCATCGAGATTGAGTCCGTTGAAATTTCCCGTCTGCTGCAGGAAGTGTCTCATGAAAAAGCGGTGATGGCGTTTCGTCTGTTGCCGAAAAGTCTGGCCGTACAGGTTTTTGAGCATTTCGACACGAATCAGCAGCAGCAATTTCTCGAGTCCTTTGGTGCAGAGGGCAGCCGGATATTGCTGGAAGCAATGCCTCCCGACGACCGTGCCGACCTCCTCGAAGAGGTTCCTGCAATGGTTGCCAAACGATTGCTTCGGGTATTATCTCCAGAGCAACGCCAGGTCACCATGGAGTTTTTGGGATACAAAGAGGGCACGGCGGGACGCACAATGACCCCTTATTTTATTGATTTGCGTCATGATATGACTGCGGCGCAGGCTATCCAGAGAATCCGCAGTCTGGCATTGAATCGAGAGACAATCTATGACTCATATGTCATGGACAACCAGCGGCAACTACTCGGTATTATATCGCTGAAAGACCTGGTTCTGGCCGACCCTGACGTAAAGGTATCGGAGATTATGCGTCTCGATGCCCATTCGGTGAATACTAATACCGATCAGGAAGAAGCCGCCAGAATTCTGCGGGATAATAACCTGCAGGCACTGCCTGTGGTAGATGTCGAAGGGCGCCTGGTGGGAATCATTACGTGGGATGATGTCGCGGATATTCTCGAAGAAGAGGCGACGGAAGATATGTACAAACTCGCCGGTATTGCCGGTGAACGTGTAACCGGGTCGCTGGTTACATCCCTGCGCAATCGCCTGCCGTGGTTATCCATCAATCTGGCCACCACCTTTCTTGCCGCGCTGGTCATTAATTTATTCGAATCCACGATTGCACAAATGGTCGCCATAGCGGTTTTTCTACCTATCGTGGCGGGGCAGGGCGGGATTGGCGGAACACAAACTCTGACGCTGGTCGTACGAAGTATGGTGCTCAGGGAGATAACGTGGAAGAAGGGCGGGGGACAACTACTGCTCCGCGAGGCGTTTCTCGGCGTCATGCACGGTTTGGTGATGGCTGTTATCGTGGGCGGAGTCGCCTTCCTTTGGAAGGGCAACTACATGCTCGGTGTCGTGCTGGGACTTGCGATGCTGGGGAATATGATTGTCGCAGGACTGGTGGGGGCGGGCATACCCCTTTTGTTGGCAAGACTGAAAATAGACCCGGCTCTGGCTTCCGCCGTTATCGTGACGACGTGTACGGACGTAGCGGGCTTCTTCTTATTCCTCGGGCTGGCTACCGTCTTTATCAGGTTTCTCGGCTGAGGCTGTCGGCTCGGGTGCCGCCGGTTTACTGAATTCCTTACCAAAAAAGGCCCTTACTTCACCTTCTATCCCGCTTGATTTTGATCCCTCACTTTTAGAGTGACCGACTTTGGCGCTTTTTTCCGCATTATTTCTGGCGACGAATTTGTAAATTTCGGGTTTCAGCAACTCGGTTACGGTGATGCGTTTTCTACGTGCCATCTGTTTTAGTTCGTCGACAACATTATCGGGTAACCTGATTCCGATTACGGTGGTGTTCCTGCCTCTGCTCATTCGAATACCCCTTCATAGTGTAAACACTATACACATATCAACTGTTAACACTATAAATGCAGTTTTGGTTTTTGTCAAGACCGTTAACGCTATAAATACACTCGTGATAATGTGTATCGGCAGGGAGTAAGTCGCGGGGCTGTTTGTACAGCCATAATAAAATTTAGAAGTAGCCCGACATCAGTCTGTCTACCCATTCGGGCGTAATCGGTTCATCTACTTTATCGTAATGCGGATAATATGGCTTTATATCGATTACCGGTGTCCCGTCTATAGCGTCTAGCCCCTGGATTCTTAGTATGTTCGCTTCCACTCCGAGCAAGCGTACGCTTGTTATCCCGATAGGATTCGGGCGATGCTTAGCACGTTGGGCGAAAATACCGACGAGTGGCATATCCTCGCGTTCTTGCGGGCGACGTATAAGATCATTCTCCGGTGTCCAGGTGGATTGATGCATTCCGAAAATGATAATAATGTGTGAAAAAGAACTGAGCCCGGTCAGTCCATCGACATACTTACGGTCGACATGTATTTCAGATATAACATTACCCCAACCGCTATCTACCCCTTTCTTGACAGGGGATTTGACGATGCCTATCGGTGTAAAGTTCATCCTGTCTCCTTATACTTTATTGGTATCACTAAGTATAGCGTATTGTTATAGGAATATCAGCGTATAATAAATTTTCAGGTAGCGGTAATATGCCTGAAATAAAAGTTGTGTTACAATAAAAAACTAGCAGTACAGAAGTCAATACAGGAAGTTGAGGGTAAATGCTGGCTCAGATTTTTGCCGTCGCTATTTTCCTCCTGATGTTCATCGTCATCATTATCAATAAGCTGCCCCGCTACATACCGGCGCTGGTCGGTGGGGGGTTAACTATTCTAGTGGTCTTTCTTTTGATAATGAGAAGCCCGTCAACCATCTGGGATGTCCTGAGCTTCGGGCAGATAGTCCAGCCGGCGTTCTGGATTCCCGGGCACGAGCCGTTCGAATCCACCGGCGTCAACTGGCAGACCATTATTTTCATCGGCGGTATGATGGTGATGGTGGAAGGACTGGGGAAGGTCGGCTTCTTCCGCTGGCTCTGTCTCTATGTCGCTCGTGTCGTGAAGTACAAGGCGGTTTCGATTTTGCTGACCTTTACCCTGCTCGCCGGTTTCCTGGCAATGTTCATCGACAGCATTACGGTGTTGCTGTTCTTTGCGATGGTAACCATCGAGCTGGCGAGACTGATGAAATTCGACCCTGTGCCGGTCATTATCGCGGAGATTTTCGCTGCCAATGTCGGCGGGAGTGCTACGATGGCGGGCGACCCGCCGAATATCATCATCGGCACGGCGTTAGGCTACTCCTTCTCCGATTTTTTGATGAATACAGGACTTGTTGCCTGGATAGGGATGATTGTGGCCCTGGTCGTGTTCTATTTTGTTTTCCGCAGGCATTTGAAGGCTTCGCAAGGTGCTATCAGTACTGACCCCGCACAGTATCCCGACCCGAAGAAAGCCATCGTCAATCGGGGATTATTCATCATAAACCTGCTCATTTTCCTGCTGGTGGTTGTACTGCTGATTACTCATGCCGAGACCGGCATATCCGTGGCGTTTATCGGTGTGATTGCCGCCGTATTGACGCTTGTCTTCGGTCATAAAGACGCCACGCATATCCTTAAAAAAGTCGATTGGCAGACCCTGCTCTTTTTCCTCGGATTGTTTGTCTGCGTTTCCGGATTGGAGCAGACGGGTGCGCTCGAAACGCTGGCAGAGTTTATCAGTAAAATCTCCGGCGGGAGTTTTATTGCGGTAGTAACCATTATCCTGTGGGTTTCCGCTTTTGCCTCAGCCATTGTAGATAATATCCCGTTTGCTGCGACGATGATTCCGGTCATCAAGGGGCTGGCGGCAACCGGCTTGCCGTTACCTGCGTTAGCCTGGACACTGGCACTGGGTACGGATATCGGCGGTAACGGTACGCCCATCGGTGCTTCGGCGAATGTCGTCGGTACGGCAATCGCTGAGAAAGAAGGCTATCCTATCTCGTGGGGTAAATTCTGCAAGTATACAATTCCCGTGACGGTCCTGGTGGTGGGTATTTGCTGGGTATACCTGATAGTGAGATACGGGTAATCGGAGGTTGATATGTTAAAGAAGATATTGATACCGCTGGACGGCTCGGCCCTGGGTGAACTGGCACTCGTTTATATGAAAGAGATGGCACCCGCTTTCGATGCTGAGGTGCATCTGGTTTCGGTTTGCGAGAGACACGATGCAGAGTATCGCCGCATGATTCAGGTGTATGTAGAAAAAATTGCAGAGCAGACAAGGAACGATTTTGAAAAACCTGGTTTGCCGGTGGCCGTCAAGACGGTAGTGCTGGACGGCGAACCTGCCGGTGAAATTATCGGGTATGCTCAGCAAAAGAAGATTGATTTGATAATTATCGTCTCCCATGGGCATTCCGGTATTATGCCGTGGACGATGGGCAGCACGGCGAATAAAGTAGTCCATAATACTAGGACTCCGGTGCTATTGGTCAGGGCGTCTGCGGCTGGCTCAGGGAAGAAACCTGCCCGGCTTTTCGGCAAAATCCTCTTGCCGCTGGACGGCTCGAAAATCGGTGAAGCCGCTCTGTCCTATGTCAATGAAATCGCGCAGAAATTGCAGGGCGAAGTGATATTGCTCTCCGTCATCGAGTCCGGTCAGCACGTCCATACTATCGGCGGCAGGGATTATATCAGGTTCACGGAACAGCAGGTAGAATCGATGCGTTCGGAGGCAAACGAATATCTTGCCGCGACGAGCAAAAAGCTATCGGACAAAGGTATCAAAGTCCGAAGCGTTATGAAAGACGGTAATGCCGCAAAGGGAATTATCGACTTCGCTAAAGAAAACGATATTCGCCTGATAGCGATGTCGTCCCACGGGAAGTCCGGTATGCGGGAATGGGTTTTCGGCAGTATTTCCAATAAGGTGCTCCAGACCGGTAAAGTCCCTATCTTACTGGTCAGGTCCTCGGAATAAATCAGCCACCGGGGGAGATACTTCGTTTCCCGCAGTATTTTTAGAGAGGCTAAATGACTCTCTTTTTTGTATTGACGTAACCCAATCTTAACTAAATTGTAACGTAACTTTTACTCGAATTAGCTTTAATTGAACGTAGATAACCAGCTATACTATAATTAAAATATGCCCCTGTAGCTCAGGTGGATAGAGCACCGGCCTCCGAAGTCGGGTGCGGGCGTTCGAGTCGCCCCAGGGGTATATTACGATGATTGACATAAATAGCCGTTAAATTTGGAGGTTGACTTGACAGCAAAGAAGACAGGGCTCATTGAGATCAGGTGGCACGGACGCGGCGGGCAGGGCGCCGTCACGTCGGCGGAACTGCTGGCGCAAGCCGCAATAAGCGAAGGAAAATATGCCCAGGCGTTTCCGTCTTTCGGTCCGGAACGGCGTGGTGCCCCGGTGGTGGCTTTCGACCGCATCGACGGTCAATCCGCCATCCGCGTACGGGCGGAAATCCGCGAGCCGGATGTCGTTCTTGTTCTTGACCCCACATTATTGCGTGTCGTCAAGGTTACCTCCGGATTGAAAGACAAAGGCATTCTGGTCATCAATACCAGCAAGAGCTTTGCAGAAATCGAAAAAGATTTCGGGAGTGATTGGAAGCTGGCGCTAGTCGATGCCACGAAAATTGCCCGTGAGATACTCGGTTTACCAATCGTGAATACGACGATGCTGGGTGCATTGCTCAAAGCGACCGGTGTTGTCAAGCTGGAATCTCTCTTCGGACCGATTAACGAGCGTTTCGGTAGAATAGCAGAGAAAAATATCAACTCCATGAAAAGGGCTTTTGAAGAAACTGTGGTGAAGGAGTAGGTCCATTTGAAAAAGAACGAGAGTGAAATGACCTGGAAAGACCTGGAAATCGGGGCGATTGTTACCGAGCCGGGGACTACCAGAGGGTATCGTACCGGTGATTGGCGTTCTCAGGTACCCCGATATGATTTTGCGAAATGTATTAAATGCGGCCTATGCCAGTTGTATTGCCCGGAGGGATGTATTAAGGAAAATGAGGAAGGTTATTTCTATGCCAACCTGTTCTGGTGCAAGGGGTGTGGTACCTGTGCCAGGGAATGTCCTACCGGCGTCATTTCTATGAAAGAGGAGGCGGAATAATGGGCAAGCGGGTAGGGATGGAAGTTTCGCTGGCAATCTCCGAAGCGGCAAAGATGGCCAATGTCGATGTCGTGGCGGCATATCCCATTACTCCCCAGACTCATATTGTCGAACACCTGGCAGAACTGGTGGCCGGCGGCGAAATGAAAGCCGAGTATGTCCCCGTAGAATCGGAGCACTCGGCCATGAGTGCCTGTCTGGGCGCTTCGGCGGTGGGGGCACGTACTTTCACGGCCACTGCCGGTCAGGGACTGGAACTGATGCATGAGGTACTGTATGTTGCTTCATCGATGCGCTTGCCGATTGTGATGGCAGTCGCTAACCGCGCACTTTCGGGGCCGCTGAATGTCTGGGGCGACCATTCTGATATGATGGCGGTACGTGATACCGGCTGGATTCAGGTTATTTGTGAGAATGGACAGGAAGCCTTCGACCATACTGTCTGTGCTTTTCGGATTGGCGAGGACCACCGTGTATTATTGCCGGTGATGATCCATACGGATGGTTTCTATCTGACCCATGTAGTCGAGCCGATTGAGTTTCCCGAGCAAGAAGAAGTCGACCGTTTTCTGCCGCCGAACAAATATCCCTTACCTCTCGACCCCGATAAACCGGTTACGATGGGAGCTTTTGCTCCCCCCGTTCTATATACGGAGACCAAGAAGGCTCAGGAAGTTAACCTGAGAGAAGCGAAGAAAGTCGTTTTGGAAAACTGGGCCGAATTCGGTAAAGCATTCGGACGTCATTATCATCCCGTCGAGCAGTATCGTACCGATGGTGCCAGGACCTTATTGCTGACGCTCGGCAGCTTCGGGGAAACGGCGATGACGGCAGTCGATAAGATGAGAAACGAGGGCAAAAATGTCGGCTTGTTGAAACTGCGCTTATGGCGTCCGTTCCCCTTCGAAGAACTGCGACAGGCAGTGGATGGTGCGGAGACTTTAATTGTACTGGACAGGGCCCTTTCTTTCGGAGGACCCGGCGGTCCTGTTTATTCTGAAATCAGGTCGGCATTGTATAGCGAAAAGAAACGTCCGAGAATCGTCGGATTTGTGGCGGGCCTCGGTGGTAGAGATATTACCGTTGCCGAGTTTGAAAAGATGGTCGAGAAAAGTGCGGCAGTGGCTGAGACCGGCGGCGAGCAGGAATTCGAGACATT
>JAFGHZ010000138.1 GCA_016929875.1 Dehalococcoidales bacterium | reverse complement strand
TTGTCGGCATTGTCCTTGGCGGCGCTATCGTTTTCTTCTTCCGTAGAATGGCAGTCAATCGTCTACTGCGTGTTACTCAACGGAAAGCTAGCAGAACTGTGATCGAAGCCAAAGAGGAAGCAAGGAAAATTGTCGAGCAATCCAGAGTTGAAGCGGAGAAAGTCAGAACAGCGGCCGATAATGAATACCGCGAGCGCCGCATGGAATTACAACGACAGGAAAACCGACTGCTTTCGAAGACCGAGAATTTAGAGCGGAAACTGGAAGGTGTCGGGCAACGTGAAAGGGCCCTGTCCAACAAAGAGAAATCGCTGGAAACTATTCGTACCCAGATCGAAGAAACACGGGATAAAGAGTTGAAACAACTGGAAATTATCTCCGGTATGTCCAGCGAGCAAGCCAAAGAAATGCTACTTCAGAGTGCCGAAACCGAGATGAAAGAGGAAGCTTCCCGCCGGCTACATGAATGGGAAAAAAAGCTGAAGGAAGAAGCCGATGTCAAATCGCAAGAAATTCTGGCACAGGTTATTCAACGTAGCGCTTCAGAGATCGTCTCGGAGACCACAGCTACCAGTGTCCCGCTCCCGAGCGACGAAATGAAGGGGCGTCTCATCGGAAGAGAAGGCCGTAATATCAGGGCACTGGAACAGGCTACTGGAGTCGACCTTATCGTCGACGATACCCCGGAAGCAGTGACCCTCTCCAGTTTCGACCCGGTACGCCGTGAGGTCGCCCGGATAGCACTGAACAAACTCATCCTGGACGGACGTATTCACCCCGCCCGCATCGAAGAAGTGGTCAAGAAAGCAGAAGAGGAAGTCAATGCCAGTATCCAGACAGCCGGAGAACAGGCCGCTTACCAGGTAGGCGTTCAGGGGTTACGCCCCGAGTTAATAAAATTACTCGGCAGGCTCAAGTACCGGACCAGCTACGGGCAAAGCGTTCTGACACACAGTATTGAGGTGGCTTTTGCCGCGCAAATGATTGCTTCGGAATTAGGCGCTAATCCCGGCATCGCCAAAAAAGCCGGCTTGCTCCACGACATCGGTAAAGCAGTCGACCGTGAGGTTGAAGGTACTCATGCGGCGATTGGTGCTGACCTGGTCAAGCAATGGGAAAAATCACCCGAGGTAGTTATGGGCATCGCCGAGCATCACGGCGAAACTGCGAATACCAGCGTCTGGGGCTATATTATCTCCGCCGCCGATGCCATCAGTAGTGCCCGCCCCGGAGCCCGCAGAGAATCGTTGGACAACTATCTGAAACGACTTAAGGCACTGGAGGACATTGCCAACAGCTTCAAGGGTGTAGAAAAGTCCTTTGCCATTCAGGCCGGGCGTGAAGTCCGTATCATGGTTAAGCCTGAGGAAATCGACGACTTGAATGCAATGCGTCTCGCCCGCGATATCGTGAAAAAAATCGAAGAGGGTATGGAATACCCCGGACAAATAAGGGTCACCGTTATCCGCGAAACCCGAGCGGTAGATTTCGCTAAATAAAAAGGGTAGAGACAAAAATGTTGATACTGGTTGTCGGAGATGTTATCGGCAAGCCGGGGAGGCAGGCTTTAGACAAATTCCTGCCGGAAATCAAACAGGCATACGGTGTGGATATGACTATCGTTAATGCCGAAAACATTGCCGGTGGCATTGGAGTAACGCCGGAAACAGCACAGGAACTACTGAAGGCAGGAGCCGATGTTTTGACGTCAGGGAACCATATCTGGGCGCACAAAGCTATTCTTCCCTGTCTCGATAGCGAAATGCCGCTCCTCAGACCGTTGAACTACCCGCCGGGCGTCCCGGGCAGAGGTTATCTTATAAAAAATGGCGTATTAGTAGTTAATCTTATCGGCAGAACCTTCTTTGCTTTCAACTACGATTGTCCTTTCCGCGCGATGGACGATTTACTGTCGAAACTAAAGGACAAACCGCCCATTATCATTGTGGACTTCCACGCCGAAGCTACCTCGGAGAAAGCAGCGATGGGATATTATCTCGATGGACGTGTCAGTGCCGTGCTCGGTACTCACACGCACGTCGGGACAATTGACACCCGAATCCTGCCGAAGGGTACTGCCTATGTTACCGACATCGGGATGACAGGGCCTATCGACTCCATCATCGGCGACGAACCAGAGAATGTGCTCAGCCGTTTCCTTACTCAACTACCAAATCGTTTATCAGCCGGTAACGGCAAAAGCTCTCTCAACGCCGTGTTGGTCAGAATCGACGACATTACCGGTAAAGCCACCGGCATCGAGCGACTGCATAAGGAGACCGAATAGTGTCCGGGGCAGACCTGCATGTACATACGACAGCATCGGACGGACGCTACAGTCCCACCGAAATCATTCGTAAAGCGGCCGAAATCGGATTGTCAGTTATCGCCATTTCCGACCACGATACTGTGGACGGTATCCCGGAAGCCATAGCAGCCGCCAGGGAATTCCCTCTATTGAGAGTAATCCCGGCGCTGGAAATCAGCACGGATGTTTCCAATGGAGAAGTCCATGTGCTAGGATATTTTATTGACTACAATAATCAAGACTTCGGGGACGACCTGGCGCGAATGCGTAACTCCCGGGTAGAGCGGGCCTATAAGATGACTGAGAAATTAAAAACTCTGGGCTGTAAAATCGAATGGGAAAGAGTCAGAGAAATAGCGGGAAGCGCTACTCTGGGTAGACCTCACATCGCTCAGGCACTATTGGAAAAAGGTTATATTAAATCTTTTAAAGAGGCATTTGATAAATATATCGGCCACAACGGCCCCGCCTATGTAGAGCGTGAAAAACTGACTCCCGCGGAAGCAGTACAGCTAATATTGAAAACCAAAGGACTGCCGGTACTGGCACATCCGTTTACGGTTCCCGATTTTGAAACGACCGTCAAAGAATTAAAAAATGCCGGGATGGTCGGTATCGAGGTTTATTACGCTAATTATTCTCCCGAACAGACCAACTCTTTACTCAAGCTGGCAGATGTCTATAACCTTATACCCACCGGCGGCAGTGATTATCACGGCATCGATGATACCCATGAAACAATGCTCGGAGGTATAGCTATCCCGATGCAATTCGTGGAGAAACTCTTCGCCGTGGCGAAACAGAGGAATATCCGATACAATTAGTTTCAAGAGGAGGGCCTATGGTTGTCCCGTTCATATTGCTAGCCATCGGAGCTTACTTGCTCGGCTCCGTGCCTGCCGCTTATCTGGCAGTGAAATGGGCCCGGGGCATTGATATCCGCACAATCGGCACGGGTAAAGTAGGTGCGGCAAATGTACTCAGCGCCGGCGTCCCCAAGTGGCTGGTAATACCGGTAGCCGTTTTTGATATCGGAAAAGGAGCTCTAGCAGTCTGGATAGCCCAGCTAATCGGACTCAGCGTCGCCCAACAGGCAACGGTGGGAATTTGTGCCATCGGCGGTCATAACTGGCCTATCTACCTCGGCTTCAAGAGCAGCGGCCGCGGAATTTTCTCCTCGCTGGGTGTCATCACCATACTCTCCTGGAAACTGGGGCTCATCATTCTGGTACTCTCTTATCTCTTTGCGCCGATCAAACAGGTTGCTTTCGGAGTGTTCATCAGCCTCGCCATATTGCCGTTCCTCAGCTATTTCCTGGCAGGACCCCTGGGTATTACAGAAAAATTACCGGTTACATTAGGCTTTGTTGCCCTCTCAGCGATGGCCTTGTCAAAAAGGGCTTTCGTCCGCCGTACTGAACTCAGCAAAAAAATCCCGTTGAGAACAGTCTTGCTCAATAGAATACTTTTCGACCGCGATATTGCTGACCGTCGATTATGGATAAGTAAAGCACCCACAAAAAAACAGGGCTAGAATAGAAAATGTTTTATGATTTGATCACTAACAAGGCTGCGATAATCCCATTCTGTGCATGGGTTATCACCCAGTTGATAAAAACACTGGTAGCGCTGGTAGAAGGTAAGGGATTCGACTTAAGCTATTTCATTAGCAGCGGGGGTATGCCCAGTGCTCATTCGGCAACAGTCTGCGCTCTCGCCACCACAGTTGCGATGACAGATGGACTCGGTTCAACGCCTTTCGCTATTTCAGCCGTCCTGGCATTAATCGTAATGTACGACGCCGCAGGTATCCGGCAATCCGTTGGAAAACAGTCTGTCGTGCTAAACCGCATCGTACGCGAACTGAGAGAAAAACAACCCCTGATTAAACTGGAAGCAGAATTAAGAGAACTGGTAGGGCATACGCCGTTCCAGGTCTTTGTCGGTGCTATATTAGGTGTTACAATCGCCTGGCTCTGGGTTTTCCTGTCAAGGCTCTAACCTACTTAATGTACTCTTTAAAACTCTATTTCCTTCAAGTCAGGGCTGATAATGAGCTTCGGCTCGGTGACTGCCTGCACATCTGCCGCCGTTAAACCGGGAGCAACCTCCTTGAGCACAAGCCCTTCAGGCGTAACCTCGAGTACCGCCAGATCGGTGAAAATCATGTTCACTTTACCGGCAGTCGTCGGCGGGAATGTCAACTTTTTAACCACTTTCAGCTTGCCGTTTACAGCGACATGCTCCATTGCCAGGAAGAGCTTATTCGCACCGGCGCACAAGTCCATAGAGCCGCCGATATTACCGACATCCAGACCGCGGGAGGGATTAGCCCAACCCGCGTAGTCGCCTTTATCATT
>JAFGHZ010000137.1 GCA_016929875.1 Dehalococcoidales bacterium | reverse complement strand
CATCCCCGCCGCATCTTCATGGGCGTCCGTGCCGGCGTGGCGGACTACGGCAACCGGCTGGGCATACCGACGGTGAACGGTGCCATTCTTTTCGACGACCGTTATCTGGCGAATCCTCTGGTCTATTGCGGCACGATGGGCTTGATGCCCGTCAGTATGACGCAGAGAGGTAAACAGAAGCCGGGCGATTTAGTAGTACTCATCGGAGGGAAGACAGGGCGCGACGGCATTCACGGCGTCACTTTTGCCTCGGAACAGCTTACCGAAAAATCGGGCGAGGTGTCTTTCACCGCGGTGCAAATCGGTAATCCCATCGTGGAAAAGAAAGTTATCGACGTCCTTTTGCAGGCGCGCGACCGTGGTTTGTACTGCCGCATCACCGATTGCGGCGGCGGTGGCCTGTCGTCTGCCGTGGGTGAAATGGGTGCCGATACCGGCGTTCGTGTTGACCTGGAAAAAGTACCTCTGAAGTACAGCGGACTCAATTATGCCGAAATCTGGATATCCGAGGCGCAGGAACGCATGATTATCGCCGTCCCGGCTGAGAAAATCGACGAGCTGTTGAAATTGTGTGCAAGTGAAGATGTGGAAGTAGCGGTTATCGGTGAGTTTACAGATGACCGCCGACTTAACCTTTTTTATAAAAATCATCGGGTTGCCGACCTGCCTATGGAGTTTTTGCACGAGGGCATCCCTCAGTGGCAGTTGAAGGCCGTTTTTGAAGAGCCGGGGTTCCCCGAGCCTGATTTCTCTTCGCCGAAAGATTTAGGCAAATCACTGAAAGATATTCTCGGCACCTGGAATGTTTGTAGTAAGGAGTGGGTCGTTCGTCAATACGACCACGAAGTGCAGGGCGGAACGGTCCTCAAACCTCTGGTCGGTAAGAACAACGACGGCCCCGGCGATGCTACGGTTATCAATCCGGTGGCTGGTTCGGATAGGGGTGTCATTGTCGCCAACGGTATCAATCCCAAATACGGGCAAATCGACCCCTACTGGATGGCGGCATCTGCTATCGATGAAGCGCTGCGACAAATTGTCGCGGTCGGCGGTAATCTGGAACAGGTTGCACTGCTGGACAACTTCTGCTGGGGAGATACCCGCAAGCCCGAGATGCTCGGGGCATTGGTAAAAGCGGCGCAGGCCTGCTATGATATGGCGATTGTTTACGGTACGCCTTTCGTCTCCGGCAAAGACAGCCTCTATAATGAATTCGAATATGAAGGTAAAATTATCGCTATCCCGCACACGTTGCTCATCTCGGCAATGGGTATCGTGAAAGATGTGAAGAAATCGGTCTCGATGGACTTCAAACAGGCAGGCGATAGCATTTATGTCGTCGGCGCGACGAAGAACGAACTGGGTGCGTCGGCGTATCTGGATACTAAGGGCTTGATTGGAAATAGCGTGCCGAAGGTCGACCCTGCGAAAGCAAAAGCCCTGATGGACTGTTTGAGCAAAGCGACTGCAAGAGGTCTGGCCAAAGCCTGTCACGACTGCAGCGAGGGCGGCATCGGCGTGGCAGTAGCGGAAATGGCATTCGCCGGCGGTTTGGGTGCGGAAGTTAATCTGAAATCGGTTCCGCTGTCGGAGAAAATCGACCGCGACGATTTTATTCTGTTCTCCGAATCGAACAGTCGGTTTATCGTTGAAGTAGCGCCGGAAAATAAAGCCGAGTTCGAGAAAATTTTGAAGGGCGTCAGCATCGGTGAAATCGGCAAGGTGAAAGCGGCTGACAAATTCGTAGTTTATGGATTGGACGGTCGTAAAATCGTCAATGAATCCATTGCTGATTTGAAAGAGGCATGGCAGAAGCCTCTGCGCTGGTAAGAAAAAGGAGGGTATTGTTTGCATCAGTCCGTTAGGGAGAATGTTCTTTTGTCATTCTGAGCCCGATGTAATCGAGGCGAAGAATCTCGTTCATTGAAGTACGAGATGCATTCGCTTCGCTCAGCATGACATTACAGGAAAATTTGGTGATGGGCAAACGGTCCTGAAATGAGTAAAGTAAAAGTACTGGTATTACGTGCTCCGGGTACGAACCGTGACGGCGATGCGGTCCTTGCTTTCGAACAGGCGGGCGCCGAAGTCACGCTGGCGCATGTGAATCAATTGATTCGCCGCGAGTGCGACCTGTTCGATTACCAGATTTTCACCATCCCGGGCGGTTTCAGCTATGGAGACGACATCGCCAGCGGCAGGGTGCTTGCCAACGAGTTGAAATTGAAATTCGGCAAAGACGTGCTGAAATTCGTCGACGACGGCCGGCTGGTGCTCGGTATCTGCAACGGCTTCCAGGTTCTTGTAAAGTCGGGCATATTACCCCGTGTCAAAAAGGGTGAAACGCCCCGCGTGACATTGACTAACAATGATTCCGGCAAGTTCGAATGCCGGTGGGTACATCTGAGTGTGAACCAGAAAAGCCCCTGTGTATTTACTAAAGGGATGGAGAGTATGTATATCCCGGTAGCGCACGGGGAAGGTAAATTTTTCGGCGACTTGAGCGCCGTCAGCGAGAAAAATATCGCCGTTTACTATGCCGATGAACAGGGTAATAGAAACGCCGTTTATCCTTATAATCCCAACGGCTCTCTCAGGAATATTGCCGGTATTTGCGACGATTCCGGTAGGGTTTTCGGCTTGATGCCCCATCCCGAGAACCATATCTTCGGCACCCAGCATCCCCAATGGACGAGGTTGGGGGCGAAGAAATACGGCGAAGGTTTCCCCATCTTTCAGAATGCCGTCAAGTGGGCGAAGAGCATCTAGGCGGAAATTCCAAAAACCAAAACTCAAAGTCCAAACAATATCGAAGACCAAAATTTAAAAAATTTAAGACTTGATTATTATTTCATTGTTTGGCTATTGTTATTTGGAATTTGGTAATTAATCGGGGTGGTGTCAGTGTCTTCCGAACCAGCCGCGCTGTCCGGCAGCCGCCAGCGGTGCTACTGCCAGCCACAAGATGATAGTCGCCAGCATCGCTTTCACATAGCTGATATCGACTGCCCCGGGGATGAATTTCTGGATATTGGCGTTCCAGAGCGCCCAGAATAAGAGTGAGCTGATAAAGAAGCCGGGGATTGCCGCCAGAATTCTGAAATAACCGCCCATAATTACCTCCGTAAACCCGTGATTAATACCAAATACTATGACACAGATGCACAGATGATTCAATGGTACTAATCCAGGATTCTGAAGGTCTGTAAGAAATGGTCGAAATCATTATTAACTTGTTCCACGAATGGTTCTTCACAGAATGTAAATATTTGAAATATTGTACTTCCGTTGGATATGAATACACACCTCTCAAAATCCAGGGGAGTCACCTCAACAGACAGGTATGACTTAGCTTGCCATGCTGCAAAAGGTATTATGTTACTAGAGGTAATTTTAGAATATATAAATTCTATCCCTTCTATACCGGACACTACGACTCTTCTTTGTGTTAAAAATCCATTAAATGTCGCTTTCCACTTTTTGGCCGCAGCATCTGCATTTGGCAAGTCTTTGTTAATACTGTATAAGGTTACAGCGATGAGTTTCAGCGGATATTTATTTTCGTCCAGCTCCGCTATGCTTATCATTTGGCCTGTCGTCTTACTCAGGGTCAATTGGATGACTTGAGGAGCAATTTCATAATCAGCAGGATATTCAAAGGAGAAATGTGCGATGCCTTCCTGCATGGTAAAAGTTTTATAGTCGTCTCCACCTGTGTATTCAATCGGCGTATATTCTTTTACCTTGCCGCAACCTGCAAGGGCAAATAGCAGAGCGCATAACTGCACTAACAAAGCTATTCTGAATATTAAGTACCGTTTGCTTTTCATTCGTGCCCCTTGAGTTGCTTATAGAATATAATAGGCCTTGACTGATGTCAATATTGGCGTATGTTGTCGAATCGGGGAAATGGCTTGCTAATCAGGCGCAAACAGTAGTAGAATAGCTTTGTAATCAGGATTCAATTATATCTTTCTTCGGGGAGTGAGGAGGCTTCTATGCAAACCGGAACTTGGAAAGTAAAAGTAGGTCTCGCCCAGATGTTGAAGGGCGGGGTTATTATGGACGTCGTTACCCCTGAGCACGCTAAGATTGCCGAAGCGGCGGGTGCCTGTGCGGTCATGGCTCTGGAAAGGGTCCCGGCGGATATCCGTAAAGCCGGCGGTGTCGCCAGAATGTCCGACCCGACGGTAATCGAAGCGATTATGAAGGCCGTTTCCATCCCGGTAATGGCGAAGTGCCGCATCGGTCATTTTGTCGAAGCCCAGGTGCTGCAGGCGCTGGGTATCGATTATATCGATGAATCGGAGGTCCTGACACCGGCGGATGAAGCCCACCATGTCTGGAAGCATGATTTCAAAGTGCCGTTTGTCTGCGGCTGCCGCAATCTCGGCGAAGCCCTGCGTCGTATCGGAGAAGGTGCGGCAATGATTCGTACCAAGGGTGAAGCCGGTACGGGTGATATCGTGGAAGCCGTACGGCACATGCGTGCCGTTCAGGATGAAATCCGCAAGCTTGTCAAGATGCCGGAAAACGAACTGATGGCTGAAGCGAAAGAACTTCAAGCTCCTTTCGAGCTGGTAGCGGAAATCCATAAGACGGGTAAACTTCCGGTGGTCAATTTCGCCGCCGGCGGTGTTGCCACTCCTGCCGATGCCGCTCTGATGATGCAGTTGGGTGCCGACGGTGTCTTTGTCGGCTCGGGCATTTTCAAGTCCAGCAACCCCGCGGTCAGGGCAAAAGCTATCGTTCAGGCTACCACTCATTATCAGGATGCCAAAATCATTGCCAGAGTGTCCAAAAATCTTGGCGAAGCGATGCCCGGTATGAGCGTCAAGCAAATCCCACCCGAAGAATTATTGGCGGGTAGAGGATGGTAGTATGAAAATCGGTGTCCTTGCTTTGCAGGGAGCCTTTGCCGAACATATCGAGTTATTAAAAAAATTAAAGGTAGATGCCGTGCCTGTCCGCCTGCCCCGCCAGTTGGAGGGGTTGGACGGGCTGATTATTCCCGGCGGAGAAAGTACCACCATCACCAAACTGATGGCGAATTACAACCTGGCCCATAAAATCAACGAGCTTGCGCGTGAGGGCTTTCCCATTTTCGGTACCTGTGCCGGGATGATTGTCATTGCTAGCGGCGTGGCTAACGGGAAGATAACGCCGATTGGTGTTATGGCAATCAAGGTCAAGCGTAATGCTTTCGGCAGGCAGGTGGATAGTTTCGAAACCGAGTTATCGATTCCGGTGCTGGGTAAAAAGCCTTTCCCCGGAGTTTTTATCAGGGCGCCGTTGATTGAATCGGTGGGTAGGGGAGTCGAAGTGCTGGCGAAGTTAGCCGACGGCACTATTGTTGCCGCCCGACAGGGGAAACTTCTGGTCTGCGCTTTTCATCCTGAATTGACCGACGACCTCAGGTTCCACCGGTATTTTCTGGACATCATTTCAGGGAAACGATAGCTGCCGGAATAAGGAGGTTATTTTGCAGAAAATAATCACCGATGATATGGAAGCCTTACTGGAGATTCTGCCGCCCCATGTCCGACAGCAACTTCATCAGCAGGAAGATTTTAGAGAACTGATTGAAGTCGTGCTGGATCTGGGCAGACCGGCGGAAGCTCGTTTTTTAAACAGAGAAATTATTCTTGACCATGCGGAAGTGAGTGAAGAGGATATCGAATATATCGTCTCACGCATCGGCAGTTTCGGTGACGATAACCGTGCCGGTATCGAGCGTACCTTGCACCGTATCTCCGCCATCCGTAATCGCAAAGGACGGATTGTCGGCTTGACCTGTCGTGTCGGCAGGGCCGTTTTCGGTACTATCAAAATCATCGAGGACCTGGTACAAACGGGCAAGAGTATTCTTTTGCTCGGCAGGCCCGGTGTGGGGAAAACCACGATGTTGCGCGAAGTTGCCCGCGTATTGGCGGACGATTTCGGGAAGCGGGTTATCATTGTCGATACCTCGAATGAAATTGCCGGCGACGGCGATATTCCGCACCCTGCCATCGGACATGCCCGCAGAATGCAGGTCACGACGCCCAATATGCAGCACGCCGTGATGATCGAAGCGGTGGAAAATCATATGCCCGAGGTCATCGTCATCGACGAAATCGGTACCCAGCTGGAAGCGCAGGCGGCGCGTACTATCGCCGAGAGGGGCGTCCAATTGGTTGCGACAGCTCACGGCAACACGCTGGAAAATTTGATGATGAACCCTACTCTCGCCGACCTCATCGGCGGGATTCAGTCGGTAACACTGGGTGACGAAGAAGCCAAACGGCGTGGTACTCAGAAATCCATTCTGGAGCGTGTTTCATCGCCAACCTTCGATATCCTGGTCGAGATTCAGGAGCGGGACAAGGTTGCCATCCATCCGGATGTCGCCACCGCTGTCGATTCTATTTTGAGAGGCGAGCCACAGGAACTGGAGGTCCGCCAGATGGATGAGGACTCAGGCGAAGTGGTGATAACACATACCCGTCCCTCTACCGATGCCAGAAGGCCTTCGCGCGGTAAAGCCGAGTCGAGAAGCGGCGTAATGGCGAAGCTCTTTCTTTACGGCGTCAATCGCGGTAGGATGGAACAGATAGCACGTGAGATGCAGTTGAACCCGGAGATTGTCGATGACCTGAAGCAGGCGACCCTGCTGGTGACCTCGAAAAAGTACTACCGGCAGAAGCCGCAGAAAATCAGAGACGCCGAGGCCGGTAATATTCCTATCTATGTCCTGAAAGGTAGTACTCCCCTCCAAATCAGGCAGTTGTTCAGCTCGCTGTATCATATCAGGCAAAACGGAATCGAAAACGGAGATGGCTCTTTCAAAAATGCCCTCGATGAGGCAAAAGAAGCCGTCGAGCTTATCAAGAGGGGCGAGCATACGGTGGAGTTGAGCCCGCAGAGCGCCTATATCCGCCGCCTCCAACATCTGGTAGCGGAAAGACACGGTATGTTTTCGCAGAGTACGGGTAAAGACCCCAATCGTCGGGTAAGAATATTCAGAGTATAAAGGGGAGTTATGGTAGAGACGAATACCTTAAAAAATTGGTTCGATAAGGGACTGGCATTTTTCGCAGGTAACGATTATGAGGAAGCCCTCAAGGCTTACGAAGAAGCTCTAAAAATAAATCCGCAAATCGCAGAAGCGTGGACCAATAAGGGTAACGCCCTCGATGCTCTGGGCAGGTGCGATGAAGCCGTTGCCGCTTACGATGAGGCAATCCGGCTGAATCCTAGCCTGATGGAAGCCAGGCTGAACAAAGGCATTACCTTGAGCGGGATGGGTAAATGTAATGAAGCAGTGACGGTTTATAATGCGGCTCTGATTATTAAGCCCGACGACCCGGTCCTGTGGTACAACAAGGGGGTCGCCCTCCATAAAATAGATAAGCTGGAAGATGCTATCAAAACTTACGACGAAGCGATTAAAATAAAGCCCGATGACGCTAAAGTGTGGAACAATAAGGGTGCCGCTCTCCAGTCGCTCGGTAAATATGAGGAAGCCGTTAAAGCCTACGAGGAGGCTACCAGAATCAATGCCGGATATGCCAAGGCATGGAATAATATGGGTAACGCCTTCCGCGATGCCGGTAAATATGAAGATGCCGTCTCTGCGTACGACAAAGCAGTGGCAATCGACCCGAAGTTTACCGAAGCCCTGTACAACAAGGGGAATATCCTCAATAACATGGCTAATTATGAAGGAGCTAACGCTGTTTTCGACCAGGCGGTAAGTATCGAGCCGGACGATGCGGATATCTGGTATAACAAGGGTATTGCGTTGCTCAGGTTGGGAAAACAAATGGAGTCGTTCCGTGCTTTTATGAAGGTGACCGACCTTAACCCCGAACACGCGGAAGCCTGGTTCAACAAAGGTGGCATTCTCAGTAAGGCCGGGAAATACGCCGATGCTGTGATGGCTTACGAGAAGGTCGTTAAAATCGACCCGAAGAACGCCAGGGCGTGGAATAATCTGAGTGCCGCTCTTATCGGAATGGGCAAGCATGAAGAAGGCACTAAGGCACATCAGGAAGCTGTAAAAATAGACCCTGCTTATGCTAAAGAAGCTCCGCCTGCCCGAAAGGGCTTCGATAACAAGAAAGGTTACGGGTTCTGGGCGTAGTCATTTGATATGACATGGCAAACAGTTAAGAAAATCAGGGCAAGGCTTGCGGCAGAACAAGGTGCCGTCGTTAAAGAATGGGGCGGCAAACTTCCGGTTGCTCTGATTTACCCCGATTCCTACTACATCGGCATGTCTAATCTCGGTGTTCAGGCGGTTTACCGTTTCATTAATGATTATTCCGATGCCGTTTGTGAGCGGGTTTTTTACGAGCCGTCTGACGAAGAGCCTCTCGCTATGGAGTCGCAGCGCCCCCTGACCGATTTCGCGGTGCTCGGCTTTTCCGTCAGTTACGAGCTGGATTACTTCAACATCGTTCGGATTCTGAAAGATGCCGGGATTCCTCTTTATGCAAAAGACCGCGACGAAACATACCCGCTGGTCGTTGCCGGCGGGCCGTGTATCACTGCCAATCCGATGCCTCTGTCGCCCTTTTTCGATTGTTTGTGTATCGGTGAGGCGGAGGCGATTCTGCCTGAAATGTTGCCTGTTTTGCATCAAGGTGTCTCCGAGAACCGTATCGAACTGCTGAAAAAGCTGGCGGCTTTGCCCGGTGTTTATGTCCCCCGCTTTTCCCGGGGACAGGTGGAACGACAATGGGCATCCGATTTGGATAAATTCCCTGTTCATTCCGTCGTCCTCACCCGCGACACCGAACTCGGCAATATGTACCTTATCGAGGTCGAGCGCGGCTGCAGCTGGGGATGCCGTTTCTGTCTGGTCGGCAATGCTTACAAGCCGATGCGTTTCCGTTCTGTCGATAGTATTTTAGCGCAGGCTCAAATCGGCTTGAAGTACCGCAAGCGTCTGGGATTGATGGGCCCGTCGGTTACGTCTCATCCTCATATCGATGAGATGGTTGCCAGATTACACGATACAGGTGCCGAGATTTCCGTCAGTTCTTTGAGAATCAAACCCCTGTCGCCGGTCGTACTCGGTGAGGTGATTGAAAGCGGAACGAATACCGTAGCACTGGCTCCTGAGGCAGGCTCACAGCGACTCCGCGACGCAATTAAAAAAGGCATCGATGAAGATGACATCTTGAAGGCGGTGGAAAAAGTCGCTTCGCAGGGCATCAAGCAGCTCAAGCTGTATTTTATGATTGGATTGCCCGAAGAGACCGATGAGGATATCGAGGGAATTGCCCGACTGGTCGTGAAGTGCAAAGACATTTTCGATAAACATCAATCGTGGAGCCGTATTACGCTCACAGTCGCGCCGTTCGTGCCGAAGGCAGGCACGCCTTTCCAGAGGATGGGAATGGCGCCGCTCGCCGTACTGAAACACCGCCTGGCTTTATTGAAAAACAAACTGCCGTCGAAAGGTGTCAGTGTGAAAAATGAAAGCCTCGAGTGGAGTGAGGTGCAGGCGGTCCTGTCGCGTGGGGACGAGCGACTAGCGACGGTTCTGGCTGATACGGAAAAGACCTCTCTGGCACAATGGCGGCAGGCAATGAAAAAGGCCGGACTGGATATCGATTTCTACGCTCACGTCAACTGGAGCAAGAAGCAAAAATTACCGTGGGATGTGCTCGGTTCCGAAATGTAGCGACTCTATTTTCTCCATCCCGTGCTCCGACACGGGATCCAGTTATAGATATTCTGGATACCGTATCAAGTACAGTGCAATCTTGACCCAGAATCCATTCCCCAAAATTGCGGTGTCATTCTGAACCCTTCTCTAGTAGTAGCTCAGGGTAAACTCCGTGAAGAATCTCGTTCTACACCCATTGTCATTCCCGCGAAGTTTGCCCCGTACCTGATACGGTGGCGGGAATCCATAATGCTATTACTACTTTATATAATTGGTTTCTTTACCGGCATGCCGGAACGGCGCGGGTACTGCTCGTGTGTTGGAGCTATCTTATCAACTACTACCAGATAGCGATGGTCGGGGAACTCGGGTAAATCTACCGGCTTTACTTCTTCTAATTTACCGCCGAGAACATTAATGGCTTTCTTTGCGCTCTCTATTTCCTGTGCGATATTGCCTTTTTTGTGGGCAATGACCTTGCCTCCGATTTTACAGAAGGGGAGTGTCAATTCGACCAGTGTTGCCATCGGCGCTAAAGCTCTGGTGAGTACCAGATCGAACCGCTCGCGGTACGGGCTCCGGTGGGCCACTTCTTCCGCCCGCCCTGTAATAACTTTGATATCATCCATTTTCAGTTTCTGTTTCAGATGGTTTAGAAATGTAGTTTTTTTGTTGGTCGAGTCCATCAAGGCTAATCGTATCTCAGGGAAGATGATTTTCAGGGGGATGCCCGGTACGCCGGCGCCGGTGCCGATGTCGATTACTTCGGGTTTAGGATTACCGACCGACGGTTCCCATGCGGAAAGCACGGTCAGCGAATCCAGAAAATGGTTGATTTGCACTGCCTCGTATCCGGTGATGGAAGTCAGGTTCATCCTCTGGTTCCAGTCGGTTAGCTCCTCATAGTAAGTCTGGAAAAGAGCCAGTTCTTTCTCTCCGAGCTGTAATCCCAGCTTCGCCGCCCCTGATTTCAGTTTTTCCATTGTTGACACAAATACATTATAGCAGGATGAGAGAAATTTACTTTGTATTTTAGCGGGTGTTGGGAAAAGGTGAGAACACAGGCGAAGCGAGGGCTTTTGCCCTCGCGCCGCCAAAAATAAACCTTCTCTTCCCCTGGGAAGAGATAAAGAGATGGGGCGTTGTGTCAAAGACAGAGCAGGGTAGCGTTTCCTCTCACGCTCAAAATTTGAATTTTCGCTTCATTTCAGCTATAATATAGTTTAGACACTGAAAATTTAATACGTTAATTATCCGCTAGGGGTGCTGAAGGCTGAGAGTCCGCCACAGGCGGGCGACCCTTAGAACCTGAACTCGATAATCCGAGCGTAGGGATGCGGTACTGGAGACCAGGGAAACATCGGTAAGACCGCAACCCTGGTTTTATTGTTTTTTGGAGCAGGCGATGACACAACTGGAACTGGCAAGAAAAGGTATTATCTCTTCGCAAATGCAGGCAGTAGCGGAGCAGGAAAAACTCGATGCCGAACTCATCCGTCGCGGTATCGCAGAAGGTAATATCGTCATTCCTGCCAATATCAAGCACAAAAATCTTAAACCTGTCGGCATCGGCAGGGGTTTACGCACGAAGGTCAATGCCAACCTCGGCACATCTTCCGATTACGGCAGTATCGAAACGGAACTCGAAAAATTGCAGGTGGCTGTCGATTGCGGTGCCGATACCGTGATGGACTTATCTACCGGCGGCGATATTCCCGCGATTCGACGCTCAGTACTCAAATCCTGCTCTGTACCCATCGGCACCGTGCCGGTTTATCAGGCGGGCATCGGCGCAATCAGAGAGTACGGCGCGATTATCAAGATGAGTGTCGATGACATTTTCTCGGCAATCGAAGAACATGCCCGCGACGGCGTCGATTTCGTTACCGTCCACTGCGGTGTGACCCGCTCAGCCATTGCCCGGCTTAAAGAACAGGGCAGAGTCACGGATGTCGTTTCCCGCGGCGGTGCTTTTATGGTCGGCTGGATTTTACATAATGGTAGCGAAAACCCTCTTTACGAATACTATGACCGCCTGCTGGAAATTGCCCGCGAGTACGATGTTACTTTGAGCCTCGGCGACGGTATGCGTCCCGGCTGTCTGGCGGATGCCACCGACCGTGCTCAAATTGAGGAATTGACGGTCCTCGGGGAGCTTGTCGAAAGGGCATGGAAAGCCGGCGTGCAGGTGATGGTCGAAGGCCCTGGACATGTGCCATTGAATCAAATTGAAGCTAATGTCAAGCTCCAGAAAGACATCTGTAAAGGTGCCCCGTTTTATGTTCTCGGGCCTCTGGTGACGGACATCGGTGCGGGTTACGACCATATTACCGGTGCTATCGGCGGTGCTGTTGCCGCGGCGGCCGGTGCCGATTTCCTCTGCTACGTGACGCCGTCGGAGCACCTGTCTTTGCCCGATGCCGAAGATGTCCGTCAGGGTGTCGTTGCCTCACGGATTGCCGCCCATGCCGCCGATATCGCTAAAGGCGTGAAGGGTGCCGCCGAGTGGGATTTGCAGATGGCTAAGGCGCGGAAGAAATTGGACTGGGAAGAGCAGATAAAGCTGTCCCTGACGCCGGATTATTCCCGCAAAGTTCATAAAAAACATACCTCGAGCGGCGAAGCCTGCAGTATGTGCGGCGATTTCTGTGCGATGAAGCTCGTCAGCGAGTATTTGAATGTTCCGATGCAAAAGTGCTAGAGAGTATAGTTTTATATTCTGTATTACATTTCTATATGTATCTGTTTATGAAATCTTCTACATAGCAACTGCTTGAAGTTAAAAGCGGCTACCCTGAAACGCAAGATTATGTTTACACGTTTGCCTACTCGTTGCTGATGCAAAGACTTTACTTTTTTTCTTGTTGAGGCGGATATCTTTCCTGTCCTAATGTAGTCATTCGCAAGAGAGAAGAGTTCTTCATGGTCTTTCTTAAGCGCAGAATATGCTGATGCCTCCCAGCCCACACCTCTTTCAGACCTCAGGAATTTTAAAGAATCCTGTGCAAATTCTAATATTTGTTGCGCATATTCCATGTTTGGGATCACCAGCTTGTTCCTATAATACTTATTCCAATTGTTAATTCCAGTCACGATAAAATGGTCAAGTAATACATTATCATGACTGATATGGCGCACTCTGAAATCAATTATCCTATTTCCACAAGTACCATTAATCGCACAACCGTGAAAGAATAATGGATATGGATAAAAACCATGTTTTTCATCAGGGGTATGATTGAGGAATACAGATTCTAAAAGAGCAACTGCACTTTGGTTAATTCCCAAATCATTGTGTGGTAATTCACACCCCGAAATATCT
>JAFGHZ010000136.1 GCA_016929875.1 Dehalococcoidales bacterium | reverse complement strand
CGACAGAATAGCTTCCGCCAGTTGGCTCGCCTGTTCCTGCGGGGCGCGCATCAGATAATATGCCAGTCGCTGGGCGCTCTTCGTCCCGATTCCGGGTAATTTGTTTAATTCCTGAATGAGCCTGCCGATAGTATCGGTACTCGGTACGGGCTGATGGTTCAAATGAACTCTCCTCAATAATTTAGAACAATCCGGGGATTTTTAAACCGCCGGTCAATTCTTTGAGTTGCTGTGCGGCGGCTTTCTGGGCTTTTTCCTGGGCGTCGCTTACCGCTTTAAGCACCAGCTGTTCGAGTTGTTTTACATTGTTCTGGGCGACTGCTTCGGGGGCGATGGTCACCGAGACGATTCGTTGTTCGCCGTTGACCACTGCTTTAACGGTACCTTTACCGGCTTCACCCTCGACCTGCATTCTTTTCAAGTCTTTCTGAGCCTGGTCCAATTTTGCTTTCAGCTGTCGCGCCTGATTAAGCTGTTGAAAATTCATGCTTCCTCCACATCGACGATTTGAGCGCCTAATTTCAGCGCCTCTTTTATAAGGCCGTTATTGTTTTCCAGGACACATTGCACGCGGCAGGGATGTCCTACAAAGCTACTGATAATTTTCTCGACTACCCGCTGGTTTTCCATTTTCTCCAGCTGTTCTTTGATATACGGATACCTGAAGGACAACGTTACCACATTGTTTTCAAATGCCACCGGTTTGACGCCGGCGCTCCTCAAAATAGCCAGCGCGGGACTTCGTTTGGTGTCTGCCGGTGCCTGTTCGATTATCCCTCTCCAATCGAGTTTCAGTTTATCGCCCGTCTCGGTAATTTCTGCAGGCGATTGATTTTTCGCGGTCTCGGCTTTCTTAGTCTCTGGTGGAGCTGCCGTCTTTGTTTCCGCCTTCGGCTCTGTTTTCTTCGGTTCGACCTGTTTCGCTTGCTGGGGTATGTGGGCAGGCGCTTTTGCCTGAACCGGGCGTGAAACGCTCTCCACTTTGTGCTCCGGCTGTTTTGCGGGTTTCGGCATTTCGTCTTCGGCTTTTGTTATACTATCGACAATCGCCAGTTCCATCGATAGGGTGGAGTTGTTCTCGGCACCGGTTTCCACCTGGCTGAAAAGTTTCAATGCCCGCAATATTTTCGGGAGGGAAGCACAAGAAGCTAATTGTTTCAGTTCGGCTAAATCTTCGCCTGACATATCGACCGAATCTTCGGATCCGGTCTTCATTAACAGTAAGCACCGCAGGTATTCCACCAGTTCGCGTTTGAAGTTGCGCAGGTCCAGCCCGTCATTGTTGACGCTGTTGATGGTAGCCACTGCTTTAGAGACATTATCATCTACGATGTATTTGGCAATCTCCCTGACGCGAGAGTCCCCTGTAATGCCCAGCAGGTCCTGTACCTGTTGGAAACTGATGTCGGAGCCGTAATATAAAGTCAGCTGTTCCAGCAGATTCCAGGCGTCCCGCATACTGCCGGTGGCACTGCGGGCAATGAGCTTGAGTGATTCGGGCGTGATAGTGATATTTTCTGTCTGACAGGTGTAGGCTAGCCTGTTCATGATGTCCGTTTGCGACAAGCGGCGGAAATCGAAACGCTGGCACCGCGACATTATTGTCGGCAGGATTTTGTGGACTTCCGTAGTCGCCAGGATGAAAATAACGTGCGGCGGCGGCTCCTCAAGCGTTTTCAGCAGGGCATTGGAAGCACTCCCGCTCAACATATGGAATTCATCGATGATGTAAACTTTATAACGCGCTTGAGCAGGGGCGTAATTGACTTTCTCTCGCAAACTCCGGATATCGTCGACGCTGGTGTTGCTGGCGGCATCGATTTCGATGACATCGATGGCACTGCCTTCCGTGATAGCGCGGCACATTTCGCAGGTATTGCACGGTTCTCCTTTGCCATCGGTCGTTAAACAATTCACTGCTTTTGCCAGAATACGTGCCGTGCTGGTCTTACCGGTGCCGCGTGGCCCGCAGAAAAGATAAGCGTGCGAGATACGTCCGCCGGTAAGAGCATTGCGGAGGGTTTGCGTTACCGACTCCTGTCCGACGACCTCGCTGAGGGTTTGGGGACGCCATTTACGATAAAATACTTGAGAAGCCATTTTACTATGCTCTATTATACCCCATCCCGAAAGGTTTCCATAGGGTATTTACACCCCTTAACAGAAAAATTTGACATCGACTTTCGTACCGCTTATGCTGTGTCTATATTACTAATTATTACGGGGGGACTTGTGTTCGGTTTAGACGAATTACAGGGAATACTGGGAATATTTTTTACTCATCCCGCATTGCTGGCGCAGGCGTTGACGCATAGTTCTTATGCAAATGAAAATCCGGGTATTGCGCCGTCTTCGAACGAGCGGCTGGAGTTTCTGGGCGATGCCGTCCTGGATTTGGTAGTTGCCGAAAACCTTTACCGCGATTTCCCGAGCATCAGCGAAGGAGAAATGACCCGTCTCCGCTCGTTGCTGGTAAGACAGGACACGCTGGCGCGGGTAGCAGAATCGATCGGACTCGGTAATTATCTCTATCTGGGGAAGGGAGAAGAAGCGAGTAACGGGAAGGAAAAGCCGGCTAATCTTGCCAGGGCTTTCGAAGCTGTCGTTGCGGCAGTCTATCTCGACCAAGGCTATTTTGCTGCCGAGCAGCTAGTACTGGACCTGCTCGATGCGGAACTCTGGAATGCCTTGAGCCAGGGAACACTGGTAGATTACAAGTCACGGCTTCAGGAACTTTTGCAAGCCCGCGGTCAGCAACCGCCCGTTTATTATCTTATCGGTACCGAAGGCCCCGACCATGATAAAAAATTCGCTGTCGAAGTGCGACTCGGCACTGAAGTACTGGCAAGCGGTTCGGGGAGAAGTAAGAAAAAGGCGGAGACTGAAGCCGCACGTATCGCACTGGAGAAACTCAATGAGGTCCGGCCGGATGCATCATAGCGAAGGGCATCTTTACAGAATATTTTTACTTTGCTAAACTTTCAATTAAATCACAGATTCGATAATTGATGCGAGGTAGATTATGGGAAGACGAGATTTCGGGCACAGGGAAACCAAAAAACCCAGGAAGGGCGACAAGAAGATACTGACGACGAATATTCAATCTGCTCTCCCGCCGGTAGAAGTCATCAAGCGGGGCAAAAAGGACCGATTGGAAGAGGAGTAGATTTTTTCCTGCTCTTGATTGTTACAGGGCCAGTTATCTGGAGGGTGAGGTATGAGTGAGTTGGCCTCATTTCGGGCAGTAGCGCGGGGACGGGTTCAGGGTGTTTATTATCGGTCTTTTACTGCCAGGAATGCCGCTCTCCTCGATTTGACAGGTTATGTACGTAACAGGCCCGACGGTTCGGTGGAGGTTTATGCGGAAGGCGAGAAGGTACAGCTGGAAAAGCTGGCGGAACAGCTCAAGACCGGGCCACCGGCCGCACGAGTAGATAATCTGACACTGGATTGGAAAGAGTATACAGGGGAATTTCGTAATTTCGTTGCAACCCGATAGCTACATCAGCTATCGGGTCATTTTTTTAACCGTTCGACGGCCTTATTCCGTAATAGTCCGCACTTTTCAACAATCGCGCAAGAGTAGTTTCGGACGTATTGTAAAGATTGATACCCCGGCGCTGGCTTAGCTGGTCGCCCAACTCTTTAAGGGACAACGGTTTATTGCCGTTGGCGAGAAAAATACGGAAGATGCTCTCCTGAAAAGGCAAGTCGGGGGTTATGAAATCGGGGTGTCGGGAACAGCAGGTATGTATCGTTTTCAGTAGATCGTTTTTTTTGCTGTCGGGCGTTGCCACCTTAATTTTTTTACGACAGCCGGGACACAGGCTGCCGATGGCTAATACAGACACGCTCCGGTTGCTTGATTCTAACCAGTCCAGATCGATTGCCCATCTTTCTTCGGTCGGGGGTGATTTTGCTTTGCTCATTTTTACTAACACCTCCCGCTGTTTTTAAATAGTGTCGATTCCCGATTCGGCTAATTTGATAAGGTGGAGGTAATCCGCCTTGATGCCCAGGGTTTCGGATGCTTCTTTATCGACTTGCAACGGGTCGCCGATAAAAATCTTACCGATTTTCTCGCTTTTACCTTTAGATGGTTTGTCGTCGCATATTAATTCCTGGTCTGCTTCTATAATCCCCATATCGAAGGGAAGCGTGAAATAAAGGTCGGCAATTATTTTGTCGATTCCCAGTGCGCAGAAAGCTTCCCATCCACCCTCTACCTCCGAATATTTTTGGATTGGAAGAAGGGACATTAAGTTGGGGATACTGAGTTTCCCCTTGCCTCGAGAAATCTTCAGGGGCGTGACGCTGATAAGATAGTCGCTGGAGAGGATGACGTTGGGAATCCAGAATGCCGGAACAGCCAGCGGTTTGGGTAGAGGATTGTCCACCTCGACCCATATACAGTCTTTTACGTCTAGCATCAGTACTCTCGGGAAATCGTAACCAAGCTTACTGTAAATCGGAGTGACGGGACTTCCGTCAACGGTCCCTTCGAGTACGATGATGTCGGCGTCGCTGACACGTCTGATACCTTCGATTATCGTTGCCAGCAGTTCACGGCTGGTAGTAGCAGGATATGGTGATAAAGTACCTGCATCAGGTTTAATCAGAACCCGCCGGGCGACGGAAACAGCCGGCGGCGGGTCAAAGACAAATTTTTCAGTCTCGAATATCAAATTTTAATGTCCCCCTAATCAATTATAAACCGATTAGAGCGTCGGTTTAAGTACCATAATTTGGGTTTCGGTAGAGAATTTTCCTGGTTTAAACTCTACCTCGTTGGCATCCGTCCTGATAATATTCCTTTTCTGATTCAGGAAATCATCTACCCCGGAGATAGGGTAATTGCACCGCTCGTTCTGATAGTGCATCGGAATAATAACCTTCGGCTTTAACTTGTTCCCGACTTGAGTGGCGGTATCGGCGTTAATAGTGAAAAGCCCGCCGACGGGGATGAGTAAAATGTCCGTCTCCCCGATTTGGACCACTTCCTGCTCGCTGAGATTATGCCCCAGGTCGCCGAGGTGGCAAATCCGGATGCCGTCCACATTAAAGCAAAAAATAGTATTGGCACCGCGTGTCTGTCCCTTGTTATCATCGTGGTAAGCGGCTATGCCGGTAAGTTTTATCCCTTTGGTCTCGGCTCTTGCCGTGCCTCTAATTACTTGAGGCTTACCTGCCACTGCGGTAATATTGTTATGGTCCTGATGTTCATGGCTTACCGTCACGATATCTGCCGGCTCGCTGATTTCGTTATACTTCAGACCTCCACCGGTTTTGTAGGGGTCGGTAATTATCCTGACGCCCTGATCCGAGGTAATCAGGAAGGACGAATGCCCCAGCCACTTAATTTTCAATTCTCTTTTTTCCTCTAGCTAACAAAAAGTTAAACTTAATTGATGGGTTTTTCACACAGTAAGGGAACGATTTCCTACCTGTGGTGAATACGGAGTCGGTTTCAATGCTGAATGGTCGGTGACAGGGTGTTGTCTATGATATAAAAAATTTTTCCCAAGAGGGCAGTCACAGGTAGAGGCGGTGTTCTGATACAGAACACCGCTTTGCAAAAAACACAACCTCCAAAAAACTAGCGGCGTAGCTTCCACAGCATAATTATTATAGCACCTTTTGTCCAACTTTCTAGGTACTATTTATTCACAATGTATCAAATTTACAATATTGCAAAGATATGCTGAACGTGCAAACGTTTGCACGATAAGTTTCGGAAGCAGACGAAACAGAGGAGTTATCTGATGGAAAGAGAGGGAATGGTCTGCAGTTGGGAACAAATTGCTTAATCTTCTGTATAAAAAGCTAGTCCTAATGTTCCCGTGCCGCAGGCGTAGCCCATAATCGGGCTGAATTCGCTGACCCATAGTTCCACGCAATTAAATTCTTCAGAGGCGCGTTTCTTTAACTTCTCCGCTTCTTCCAGGGCGTAGGCGTGAGTCACTGCCATATGGACCGGTTTCTTACCGACCAGGTCTCTTGTTTTTCTGAATAAGAGTTCGATTCCGTTCTTGCGGCTTCTGGCTATCCCGCAAAAATTCACTCCTCCGGATACGTTTAACAGAGGTCGGAGACTGATCATAGAACCGGCGATAGATGCTATTCTGGGAACACGGCCGGAACGATAGACGTGACGTATTGTATCCAGGAGAACGAGAGTGTGGACTTTGCCTTTCATTTCCTCTGCTATTTTAACTACTTCAGCCAGTTCCTTTCCTTCTTCTGCCGCTCTGGCGCTTGCCAGGGCAATGAATCCTTCTGCCGCAGTGGCCGTAAACGAGTCTACTATCTCGATTTGCACTCCCGGTAACTCCGTCCGGGCATATTCCCTGGCCAGATGCGCGGAGTTGACGGTGGTGCTCAGTTTCGATGAAAGAGCGATGTACAGAATACGGCTCGCCTGTTTGCTGGCTTGCTTGAAAGCTCCCATAAAATCCGTCGGCGGGGGAGTAGAGGTATTGAATGCATCGGGTTTTTTGAGAAAAAGTTCGTATGCCTCGTTCGGGGTGATATCTACCCAGTCTCCGTACGTTTTGCCTTCGTAAATGATTCTCAGGGGTACGATGCCGATAGAATAACGCGTCGCTAGCTCTCGGGTAAGGCAGGCGACGCTATCTGTAATAATAGCTACTTTTTTCGGTGAAATGTTCGTCATGGTTCCTGTCCGATTGTTAGAGCTATGTGTTGGTCCTTTCTTTCACCTTTCGTTCCACGAAGACAGGTGCTAATAATAGGCTCACCACTAGCAGGACGAGTATGATAGAGGAAATAATTCCTACGTGGGCACTCGGTAGAATTACTACCATCGGCGCTACCAGCCCGGAGATAATAAGCGCTGTTATTCTGAACCATCGTTGCTTCACTCGGATAATTAATGCGACAGCTAGAGCCAATATCAGAAAAGTCAGGCCGGTCCACGGTGCAGAATCATAGAGGAAATTGATTTTGAAGCTGGGGAAAGTCGTTTCCTGTTTTGTTACCAGGAACCAACCTACAAATGTGGGTATCGGCAAGAGCATCAGTGCGCTGTAAACCCAGTCCCGCCTCATGAATTTGATGGTGATGAAGCAGGAAAGCCATACGCCCAACGGGATGTAGAGCAAAAGTGCTATCCACGCTAGACCGCTGGGCAGATAGAGGAGGGAGACCCCTGCCGCCGCCACCGGTAATAAAGAATAACTAAGCCAAGGGAACAACCATGTCGGTTTGCCGTGATACCAGCCGTAGAGTCCGATGGCGAGAACTGCGGCGAACATGACTGGTAACCATATGGCACCGCCGAGCCAGCGGAGGACAAAAAGCAGGGCGAAAAACAAGTGCGGCATTGCCGCCAGTAATGCTTGACGCCATGTACCCTGGCTATGGACTTCGTAGAACTGGTGAGCTACTAGTTTTGCAGGACCGAGGAGCCTGAGACACTTCTCCAGCGCCTCTTTTTCCGTCAGCCCTTCATTTTGCAGTTCCCGGCATTCGTCCTCGACGTGCGCTTCTAATTCCCGGATAACGTCTTTTTCACGATTCGGTTCGAGGCACAGGCTCATCTTAAGGTTTTGAATGTAACGGTTCAATTCTGTTTTCATGCCAATAACTCGTGTCAGGCACTAGCAGGTTGAATAATCAGGTTCATTGCCGACAGGAAATCCAGCCATTGTACTCGCCTCTTCGCCAGGATTTTTTGTCCTTTCTCGGTAAGGTAATAGTAGCGTCTTTGCCGCCCGATGGAGGTTGCCTGCCATTTGCCCATCAGCACCCCCGATTTCTCGAGGCGGTGAAGCGCGGGATAGAGAGTCCCCTCTTTGAATTTGAAGTAGCCGCGGCTTCTTTCCTCGAGTTCTTTGATTATCTGATAGCCATACATCGGTTGTTGGTATAATAAACAGAGTAAAAGAGAATCGATGCTGCCGCTTACCAGGTCGCTTTGCCGTTCCATATTCCCCGCCTTAAGTCTATATTGAATTTATACCTAGGTGAACTAGGTAAAACGCAGGTAATAGTAGTATAGTTCCGTTCCCAAGGCTTGTCAATAATGAGGGGGATAGGACATTTCCCTGGAATTACTGTCCCGACAAGGCTGTAAACACTGCCAATTCACGGTTACGATATTATGATTCTGGCATCCACGGCAACGGCGCCGTCCTTATAAGCAAAGATAGGGTTCATGTCCAGTTCTTTGATTTCCGGGTTTTTCTCCACGAAATCGGAAACCTTGAGCAGCATATTTTCCAGATTTTCGATGTCCACCGGCTCCGAACCTCGATAACCCTCGAGGAGTAGGAGCCCCTTGATTTCCCGTATCATCTCTTTCGCATCGTGTTTGGTCAGGGGCACTACTCTGAGCGATACGTCCTTCAGGACCTCCACTAAAATACCGCCCAAGCCGAACATCAGGACGGGGCCGAATTGAGCGTCCTGCGACATACCGATGATGATTTCGACCCCGGGGCGGGCCATTTTCTGTACGGAGACGCCGTCGATTTTCGCAGTCGGGAATGCCTTTTTGACGGCCCCCGTAATGTCGTCGTAGGCCTTACCTACTTCATCTTCTGTTTTTAACCCCAGTTTCACACCGCCGGCATCGCTCTTATGGATTACATCGGAGGAAGCTATCTTCAGTACCACCGGGAAACCGAGCTTGCGACTGACGGCTATCGCTTCTTCTCTGGAAGTTGCCAGTCTGGTGTCGACGACGTTTATCCCGGCCTTTTTCAATAGTTCCTTGGCTTCTATCTCTGTCAGCAAGGTCCGCTTTTCTTTCCTTGCCTTGTCGATTATCTGTTGCGTGGTCAAAGGCATTGTCCTCCGTTCTCAACTCAATCCGCAAAAGTATCATTACGGTACATTAATAATAACAAATCGGCCGATTACATCGCCAGATTTCAGCGGTGCTTGAATTCTATCGCTAGTATTTTTGCGGTATCTGCGGTGACCTTTGCCCGTTCGTCGATACGGTAGCCGACTACCCAGATAATTTGTCCGGGGGAAGAAACGATAGGAACTCCGGAGCGACAGCGGCGTGGGATTCTGGAATCGAGCATAAATTCGCCTATTTTTTTCGTCGTTTTCATCCCTAGTGGCTGGAAACGGTCGCCGCGGCGGCGGGGACGTACGGTCAGTTTTTTGCCGGCGACGTCGAAATCGAAAAACCCGGTAAGAGCATCCGTTTCCTTTGTCATCCGGTTGTGTTTGACGATGCTTGTCCGAATACGCCAGCCCGGGATGATGGTCTCGCCAGGTGTCTTAATAGGGTACTCTTCAATGAGAGTGGAAAAAGGTGATGGCCCCGCCTTTTCTTTTCCCAGGACATATTGCTCGTAATCGACCGTAAAAACGAGGCCGTATGGTAAATCGAGTCTTTTCCCTGCCGGCTTGCGCAGTGCCTTCATTATCTCTTCGATGTGCCGCCCTTCAATGTCACGGAGGGTTCCCAGCAGTGCTTCGATCGATAACCTGAGGAGATGTCTTTGCAGACTGGGGGGCAATTCGAGGAACGACTGCTTGTCCAGTGTAATCGTTTTTCCCTTTTTGACGGCAAGTTCCTGATGGAGGCGGCTGGCTTCTTCCTCGAGAAAGGCGATGTCGTCGTCGGCAATCCTGGCGGTGCGGAGAAGGGCATCGACTACCTGTGGATTATACCTTTTCATTAATGGTAATAACTCGAGTCGAATCCTGTTTCTTAACGGGACAAGTGAGAGATTGGTAGTATCGAGCCGCGGAGGGAGCCGGTGTTCGGCACAATATGCGGCTGTCTCGTCGCGGGTCACTTCGAGCAAGGGGCGGACGATTGCCAGATTTTTATCGCCGTAATGCCACTTGTTTCTCGCTTTTAAGCCGCGGAGACCCCTGATACCGGTGCCTCTAATCAGGTGCAAGAGGACCGTTTCCGCATGGTCGTCGAGGGTGTGCGCTACGGCCACGCGGTCGGTACCGATAGATTTTGCCACTTCGGACAGGAAATTATATCTTACTTCGCGGGAGGCTTCTTCCATTGAAATACCATGTTTTTTTTGATAAGCACGGACATCGCGCCGCCCGATAGTTACGGGGATACCGAGTTTTTTCGCCAGTCCGGCGACATATCGGGCATCATCTTCGGATTCGGTACCGCGAAGCCGGTGGTCGAGGTGCGCTACGTGTAAACCGATACCCAGTTCGTCCTGTAATCCGCTGAGGATATGTAAAAGGCAAACCGAGTCCTGTCCGCCGGAAACTGCTACCAAAAGCGTGTGCTGCGGCGTAATCAGGCGGTGTTTCCTGATGAAACCGAGGACATTTTGCCCTAAAGACGATTTATTTACTCGTTTGCCGTGCATATTTTCACTCTAAAAATAGCCTGAAGTTCGCAGGGTATTTTTCTAAATTTGACTCTATACATGTCACCGGTGCGAGCCGAGTAACAGTTTGGTACGCCGGATAGATTTCGGGTATTCGGTGAACCCCAGGGCGGCGGCGACCTGCTCGGGCCTGCCTGACCCGCCCTCATCGCATCTCAACCTCATTCCCAGTGTACAGGATGAAGGCCGGTACTCTATCAGCCAGATGTCGTCGATAAGCGCTCTTAAATCGTAATTGCGACGCCCTGTGTCCCGTTCGTGGTGCCACGGTAGATTTTCCAGAGAGAGCAGGTGGTCGATACTTGCCTTAGTTTCATTCTCGTTTTTGTCGGTGTCTACTTCCACCTGGTATTGTGTGAACCTTACCTGCGATTGCAGAGACGGTACATTCAGTCCGATGGGAGACGTTTCGAGGACTTCGAGCCCGGGCGGTAGTTGGCGGTTGACGGTGTCCGTAAACCAGTGGGGCGATATTGCCCGCGTAACAAAAACGTCCATCAACTCGTTATCGGCGGTTACTCCGACGGATAACGGCACCGCCAGTGAAATCTTAGGGTGGGGAGTAAATCCTTCCGAGTATTCCAGCGGTATTTGAGCACGGCGCAGGACCCTGACCCAGAGTCGGATGATGTCCAGGTGTGAAATGAATTTCAATTCTTCCCCGCGGCGGAACCTAATCCGGAGGCGTAGCATGGCTCTCCCTGGTTACCAGTATTCGTTCGATTTTGACACCCTGCATTTCTTTAACGATAATTTTCAGGTCTTTGTACCTTAATTGTTCGTTGGTTTTCGGTATCCGCCTGAGAAGACTGAGTATAAAACCTGCCACTGTTTCGTAATCACCTTCGGGCAAATTCAATTGCATTTCCTCATTTGCTTCGTTGATGCGCATACTACCGTCGATTTCGTAGGTGTGAGCATCGATAGCCTCGAAGTCCTTTTCTGCCGAAGCAAGTTCGTCCCCCATTTGCCCTACGATTTCGGCTATCAGTTGGTCGATCGTTATGATTCCTGCCGTGCCGCCGAATTCATCGACCACCACGCACAGGTGGATATTTTTCTCCTGCATCTCACGGAGAAGCTCGCCGGTGTGCTTTGTTTCCGGAGCGAAATGAGCGGGACGTATGTAGCTATCGATAATGGCCTCTTTAGTTATCTCTTCTTTTGCGATTGCTATCAGTATATCTTTCGACGAAAGGATGCCCATGACATTATCTCTTCTCTCTTCGAAGACGGGATAGCGGGATAACGGTGATGCGGCGTAAGCTTTCATGAAGTCCTTGATGGAGGAACCTTTCTCGATGAAGATTACGTCCGTGCGCGGTATCATCACCTCGCGAGCGGTGCTGTCGGTGAAATCGAAGACATTGTGTAGCATTTCGGCGGCTCTTTCCTCTACTACCCCCTCTTCCTCACCGATATCGATAGCCGTGTGAAACTCCTCTTCGCTCATTGTCGGTTTCACCTTGGCATGTTCGCTGGTCAGTTTGGTCATCCTTATGCCGATATGGCTCAGCAGGAAAACGAAAGGATAAAAGACTACCGATATGACTTCGATTGGCCGTGCGTACAGCAGTGCCAGTTTCTCCGCATGGCGGGCGGAAAGGCTCTTCGGGATAAGTTCGGCGAGAATCATGGTCACCAATGTAATGATGATTGTGGCAATAACCGCTCCGAGGTCTTCACCCCAGAAGGAGATGGCGATGATGGTGCCGATGGTAGCGACGGCTGTCTCGAATAGATTTATCCCGAACAGGACCGTAGCGAGGAATTTCTCGGGCTTCCCGACGATGCGGGCGACGACCCCGGCCGCCCGGTTTCCGGTACGGACAAGGTGCTGAAGCCGCAGTTTTTGTATGCTGATAAAAGCCGTTTCGGCACTGCAGAAGAAGGCTGCCAGTAACAAGCAAAGGACGAATACGATGTAATAAATATAGTGCACTTTGTCTGTTGTCTCCGTTTTTGATTCTGCGTTGCAATGTCATAATAACATTGGCGCCTGAGTGTGTCAAAAGAAAGTGAAACCATCTGGCGATATTTTACATTGATTGACCGGGGTTAACCGAATTCTGTTTAAGAAGTTTCTGTAGAAAAGTATATTGACAAATAATCGGCAGGGGATTATTATAATTATGAGCATATGCTCATAATGTAAGGTGAAATATGGCCAGACCTTTCAAATGTCGGCGGGTTTCTTTCGTTCCGGGTGTAACTTATTTCAAACCGGCGGGGATACCGCTGGTGTCTCTCGGAGAAATCCGTCTTTCCCTGGAGGAAATCGAAGCGTTGCGCCTGAAAGATATTGAAGGTTTAGAACAAGAGCAAGGCGCTGAGATGATGAATATCTCGCGCCCCACTTTCCAGAGGGTTTTAGTTTCGGCAAGGAAGAAGGTAACTGATGCTTTGCTTAACGGTAAGGCGATAAAAATCGAGGGCGGAAACTTTAAGATGGCATACCGTCGTTTCAGGTGTCAGAGCGGTCACGAGTGGGAAGTCGAAGTACCATCTGCCACTCCTCCTGCTTTATGCCCGACGTGTAATACACCCGGTGTTCAGCCGGTTTTACAAAGTGTATCCGTCTATGGGAGAGGGAGAGCAGGCAGGCATCATGGCAGGACATCTTGTGTTCTGTCTGTGAGTATGAAGAAAGAACTGGAAGAGGTTGAGTCTAGGATACGCGAGCTTGAAGACAGCAAATAAAATTTTGAAATGCTACGAGAGGAGATAATTTGATGAAAATAGCGGTTTCGGCTAATGGACCCGGTCTGGATGCAGAGGTAGATCCTCGCTTCGGGCGTTGCCAGTATTTTATTTTGGTCGACCCGGACGATATGAATTTTGAGGTTATAAATAACCTCAGTAATATGGCTACGGGAGGTGCAGGAATTTCTACTGCTCAGTCGCTTACTAATAAAGGGATAGAGACGGTTATTACGGGTAATTGCGGGCCTAATGCTTATCAAGTGCTTTCTGCAGCCGGGATAAAGGTCATCACAGGAATATCCGGTAAGGTAAAAGATGCCGTAATAGGCTATAAATCGGGCAAATTGTTGGTAAGTATGCATCCTAACGTTACTATGCATTTCGGTACAGGCGGTGGATAGAAACAATAAAAATACCGGAGGTGACAGTATGCCGAAATGCCCCGGCTTTTGTAGGTATCAAAAAATATGATATTAATAAAGATGGCACCCGACAGATTGGAAAGTTCTGTCTGGGGCAGGGGATAGAAGTGGCTGTCAGGGTCCCTTTCGATGAGACGGTGAATAAGGTAATAATGGCAGGTCTGCCTATTACTGAATATAGCCGGAACGGTGTGTCGTGCCAGATAGAAGCGCTATGGGAGTCGGTATCGAAATAACTTAATGGTTCTTAGGCGTTGGAGGGATGATATTATGCAAGATCTGATTAAGAAATTCATGACTCAGAAGAGATTTGCGGTCGTTGGCGCCACTAACAATCCCGAGAAGTATGGTTATCGGGTATTCAGGAATCTAAAAAGCCGGGGTTACGAGGTCTATCCAGTAAATCCAGGGCTCAAGGAACTTGAAGGAACGAAATGTTACGCCAGCCTTGCCGATATTCCGGTCAAAGTGGATGTCGTCGACGTTGTCGTACCGCCTGGGGTAACCGAGGAAATTCTCAAGGGATGTAAAGACCTCGGACTAAACCGAATCTGGCTGCAGCCCGGTTCGGAAAGCGAGGCGGCTATAACTTTCTGCCGCAAGAACGGCCTAGAGGTCGTACACGATGTCTGTGTGATGTTCAACTAAAGGAGTCAGGATGCAGCCATTTGATCTCAAACCCAACTATTCAAACAATGAAATACCGGGAAGGTGCATCAAATGCCTGGTTGAGCAGAAGCTGGAAATCTGTCTCAGGGAGTTTTTGAGGAACGAAGATGAGAACCCGGAGCGATATCAGGCTTATGAGGCGTTGCTGGCTTTCCTGCAGTCTCCCGAATCTGTGGAACTGCGCGATGAATCGGAACGATATCTCGCTGAGGGGAAAGAGATAACGGTCAGGATACATATTGAAGAAGGGAAGTTCAGATACGAACTACAAATAGACGGTGACAAAGAAGATGGGGGTATAAAGCCATGAAAATTGCGGTCATAACAGAGGATGGCGTTACAGTCAGCCAGCATTTCGGTCGTGCGCCGTATTACATGGTGGTATCAGTGGAGGATGGTAAGGTGGTCGGCGAAGAAAAGAGGGATAAGGCCGGGCACCACAGTTTTGCTGCTGGACATCATGATATGGCACCCGGGGAGCGGCATGGCTATGATGCCGGGTCGCAGGCAAAGCACACCGCCATGGCTCAAAGCATTGGCGATTGCCAGGTACTCACCGCCGGAGGAATGGGTTGGGGTGTTTATGAGAGTTTGAAAAGCTGCGGCATTGATACTATAGTTACAGATGTTGGTAATATTGACGAAGCGGTAAGGCTTTACGTCGAAGGTAATCTGCCCAATCTTATGGAACGATTGCACTAGTGCCCGGGGTGGAGAGATGAAGTGGAATAAGAAGAACACTCTATGGATGACAGTTTTATCAGTATTGGGTATAGTTTGTTTTCCGGCTAATCCTCTCGTTCTGACGGGCGTGCTGGAAGTAAACTCTTACACGGCCATGTTCGTCGTCGGCTGGGTAGTCTGGGCAATCGGTATGGCGCTCGTGCTATCGCCGATAATTATGTTCCCCCGTCGCGGAGGGATTTCGAAAGGGGATTCTTTCGTAAAGACTACGAGGCTGGTGAATACCGGGATTTACGCTATGGTCAGAAATCCCCAATATCTCGGCGGTATTCTTTCCATATTCGTTACCACCTTTTTGTGGTATCCCCACTGGTTATTCGCAGTCCTGGGTGTTGCCGGTACGGTGATAGTGTACCAGAGTATCAAAGACGAGGAGCGGCAGTTGCTTGAGAGATTCGGCGACGAGTACTCGCTCTACATGCAGAATGTGCCCAGAATGAATATCTTGGCGGGGGTTATACGACTGCTTAAAAGGAGAGGGTATAGTTCAGGGGAGAATCGTCCATGAATGAGATAAAAACGGAACCGATGTCCACACTTGATTTCAGGCTCATGTCTCTAGCTTTCGGTTTCCGGGATTTTATCAGACCCCTATGAGAATACTGGAAGAAGCAGGAATTAAGGAAGGATTCAATGTCTTGGATTACGGCTGCGGGTCCGGAAGTTACATTGTACCGCTGGTTGAACTGGTGGGTAAGTCGGGGAAGGTTTATGCTCTGGATATTCAGCCCCTGTCTATTCAGAAAGTTCGAGAGATAGTGGCTAAAAAAGGGATATCGAATGTACAGACTATCCTTTCCGATTGCCGGACCGGGCTCCCGCCCTATATTATGGATGTGGTACTACTGTATGATATCCTCCATGATTTGAATAATGCCAGCGATGTCCTGAAAGAGTTACATCACGTATTGAAGCCTAGGGGTATCCTGTCCTTGAGCGACCATCATTTAAAGGATGAGGAGATAATATCCCGGGTGACGGGTGAAGGCTGGTTCAAGTTGTCAGCAAAGGGTAAAAGGACGATTAGTTTTTTAAAAGAAAGATAATGGCGTTCTGGCGCATATCGGAAAGCGGAGGTAACTTATGCCGATAAAGGAACAGGTGTTAGAGAGCCTTGAAGCAGTGCCGGTGCCTGCCACCAAGCGCAGTGTAGTAGGGATGAATCTGGTACGGGACATTACCATTTCCGGAAAGAAGGTAAATATTGTCTTGGCATCTACCGGTTTGATGGCAGAGGTGCAAGACTGGGTGAGAGACAGAGTAAAAGGAGTTGTCGGGCAATTGACGGAAACCGGCGAGGTAGAAGTTGAATATCGTGATGCGAAGGCAAAGGACTTGAACGAGGTCGCCCGTGTTATAGCTGTCATGAGCGGGAAGGGGGGTGTGGGGAAATCTCTGGTATCGAGTCTGGTTGCCATTGCGCTGAGGCGTAAAGGATATGAAGTAGGTATCCTGGATGCAGACATCACCGGAGCCAGTATCCCCAGAATGTTTAACCTCGGTAGTCCGCCAAGCGGTAACGAAAGCGGGATATTGCCGGTATTTTCGAAGTCGGGTATCGAGGTCATGTCTATCAATCTTCTCCTGCCTAATGAAGATGATGCTGTTATCTGGCGCGGGCCGCTCATCGGCAAGGCGATAACTCAATTCTGGGAAGAAGTCCTCTGGGGGAAACTGGATTACCTGGTGGTCGATTTACCGCCCGGGACGGCGGATGCTCCTCTTACGGTGATGCAGAATCTGCCGATATCGGGCATAGTTGTCGTGACTACACCTCAGGATTTAGCGACGATGGTCGTTAAAAAAGCAGTCAACATGGCGCAGCATATGAAAAAACCGATTATCGGGGTAGTCGAGAATATGAGCTATCTGTATGTACCCGAAATCGATAAAAAGATAGAGCTTTTCGGGAAAAGCCGGGCGGAAGAGATAGCACGCAATATCGGAGCGCCGCTTTTAGGACGATTACCAATTGACCCGGAAATAGCGAAACTTTGTGACGGGGGCAATATCGAAGAGTATGAATCCGGTCCTTATCGTAGCTTTGCGGAAAAACTCATTGATATAATTCCAAAGGGTAAGTGAAATAACGAAGGAAGGTTCTGCAACGGAAGGGGTAGAAAAAGTAACAAAGGAGGGTTCTGCAATGGAAGGGGTAAGTATCAACAAAATGCCTTTGATTGGAGACAAAGCTCCAGCCTTTAAGGCGGTAACGACGCAGGGGGAAATAAACTTCCCCGAGGACTACAAGGGTAAGTGGGTCATTCTTTTCTCTCATCCTGCAGATTTTACACCTGTCTGCACTACTGAGTTCATGACTTTTGCCACAATGGCGGACGAATTCAAGTCTCTGAACACGGAGCTGGTTGGGCTATCTGTCGATTCTCTTTATGCACATATTGCGTGGCTCAGAAAGATACAGGATATCGAATGGAAAGGTATGAAGAAAGTCGAGGTGAAATTCCCTCTTATTGAAGATATCCGAATGGAAGTGGCCGGCAAATACGGGATGATCCAGCCGGGTCAGTCCAACACTCAAGCGGTAAGGGCTGTTTTTGTTATCGACCCTAAAGGAATTGTCCGCACCATTCTCTATTACCCGCTCTCGATGGGGAGGAATTTTGATGAAATCAAGAGAATTATCCTTGCTCTTCAGAAAGCAGATAGTGATGGGGTGGCTACACCGGCAAACTGGAGGCCGGGGGACGATGTTATTGTTCCTACGGCGGGGTCATGCGGGACTGCAAAAGAGAGAATGGAGAACCCGAGCAAAGACATTTACTGTCTCGACTGGTTTATGTGTTTCAAGAAAGAGAAGTAAACAATATCAGGCGAACTTATAAAGGCGTGTTCTCTGTTCAGTTAGGGACAACACAATTTTGAGAGGGGGCTGTCTTCTCCTTATGCTATAATCAATTCGTATGAAAATACTCGGTATCGAGACGTCCTGCGACGAGACTGCTGCTGCGGTGGTCGAAGACGGCGTGAAAATACTCTCTAACGAGATCGCCTCGCAGGTGGAAATCCATGCCCGCTACGGCGGGGTTGTTCCCGAGGTCGCTTCCCGGCAGCATACCCTGAGCATTGTCCCCATCATTCAGTCGGCGATGAGCAAGGCGGGCGTCGGCTGGCAGGATTTGGGTGCTATTGCCGTGACTAACGGTCCCGGACTGGCGGGTTCTCTACTCACCGGAGTCAATACCGCCAAAGCTATCAGCCTGGCGTGGGGCTTGCCGCTCGTCGGTGTCAATCATCTGGAAGGGCACATGTATGCCAACTGGCTCAACGGCCAGAAGCCGGAGTTTCCACTGGTATGCCTCATCGTTTCCGGTGGGCACAGCGACCTTGTCCTGATGAAGGGACATGGCGATTATACTTTACTGGGGCAGACGCGTGACGATGCGGCGGGGGAAGCTTTCGATAAAGCCGCCCGCCTGCTGGGGTTGGGTTATCCCGGCGGGCCTGTCATCGAAGAGGCAGCCGCTGCCGGTGCTCCGTCAATCCCGTTGCCGAAAGCCTGGATTAAAGGGACCAACGACTTCAGTTTCAGCGGTATCAAGACCGCTCTTTTGCGTCTGGTGGAGGAGAACGGTTCGATCGATAAAGCCGCCGCCGCCGCCAGTTTCCAGGCGGCGGTCGTAGAAGTTCTGGTTGGCAAGACGGTTGCAGTCGCTCAAGAATATAATGCCCGGCAGATTTTACTGGCGGGTGGAGTTGCTGCTAATAAGCACCTGCGCCGGACACTGGTTGATAAATCGCCTCTGCCGGTTTTTATTCCGCCGCTGGTATTGTGTACGGATAATGCGGCGATGATTGCCGCCTGCGGCTACTACCGCTTTCAGGCGGGCAAGACCGGTGGCCTGTCTCTGGATGTCGTGCCGGATTTGAAATTGACGTGAGGCAGGGGGCATTCGCCACATCTTCCTTGGGTACACCATTTTTTGTAGATATGAAGCAGTCCCTGTTGCCGCTGTGCTGAATTTATTTCCGTAGTTTTTAGCCCGAACTGTGTGCGCAGATGTCTCTGTATGGTATTCTCCTGGATTGCGGGGTAAGTCCGGTAAAGATTAGAAGCTTTCTCCCCGGGTTCCGTCAGATTGAAGATTCGGCCCCGGGCACTGACGAACGGCAGAAGTACGTTAACGACGATATCTGCAGCCCTCGAACGGCCGATTAACCAGGGGTTTAGCGTCCATGTCTTCCCGAAATCAAAATGGTTTGCCCAGTATTCGTCTCCTGAGACCATTAGCCCTTCTTCCAGATAGCGGTGTGCCTTTTCCATCGGTGTTTCTCTGGCAAGTTCGAGAAGGCCGGTTAGTATTCCTTTTCCTCTATAGCGTAACGCGAGGCAACTCATCCCTGCCAGCCGCCGCAGGGGGGAATTTGCCGGTCTGATTCGGAAGAGCTTCCATCCGGTGAACGACATTGCATTATGGTTCCCTGAGATTTGCCACTCGTTTTCTAAATCATTTACCCATGGCGTATCTGTAACCTGCCGGTCGAGGTCCTGTCTCTGAGACGGTAAAAGTCCGGCCGTGCCGAAAAGTTTTGCCTGCAGACGCAGGAGGCGGTCCCGACCGGTTCCGTTGAGGCTGGCTATCTGTTCTATCGCCTGCAGAGGGACTCTTTCCGCCAGCTCCAGAAACGGCATCTGGTTTCTGGCGTATCCGAGCGCTCTCATAATACCGCGGTAAAGGCATTGTCCGGCTTCCATAACTTTCAGCGCTGTTTGAAACTCCGCTGTTTTTTCGTCGAATCTCATATCACCGGCTATATCTATCATCTTGAGCAGCCTGTCTCGGTAGCGTACGGCCGCTTTTTTACACGGGAGCGCCTTGATGATACTTGAATACGGCGGGCAGGCAAGTTTATCCTCTTCGTATTTGCCCAGTACGATGACAGGGACAGTACCGCCGTTTTCCAGGCTGGTGGGCCTCCGGCTGTCATGCTGCATCACGACGTGCAGGATTATGCCGTTGTACGCCGGATTGCGGTGGTGTCCGTGTGTCTGCCAGTCGCTTGATTTCACGTGCACCTCGATGTTTCCCTTGAGGATGCGCTGTCCGATTGTAATCACTGCATCCTGAAAATCCGCGCCGGCCCCATCGCTGACCCGACCCGGGTAAACTACCTTTAGCGGTTCTCCTGCCTCCGTCGTCAGTTCGTGCCGCGATGATATCAAGTCTTGCCAGATCCCGGTCACCTGGTTCTCGGTGAGGTTTCTTTTCAATGCGCTTCTCCCCCGTCTCCTTCCGTAGTGACTGCGGATATTTTACACGCTTCCGTGTAAAATATCAAGGGGGTATGGTTTTGTTTACTACTTTTTTATGGTGTGCTATAATTTATTGAACTTAAAAGACGATAGAAAATAATACAGGAGCACAATTTGGACAAAGCCTTGAAACAGCAGGTCATCGAGCAATATGGACGGAGTAAAGGAGATACGGGTTCTCCCGAAGTCCAGGTTGCGATACTTACCGAGCGGATAAGCCAGCTTACGGCTCATGCCGCCTCTAACAAGCATGACTACGACACTCACCGTGGTCTTCTCCGTCTGGTAATTCAGAGGAGAAGGTTGTTGTCTTATTTGAGCAAGAAAGACGCCGACCGCTATAACAAGCTTATTCAAAGTCTCGG
>JAFGHZ010000135.1 GCA_016929875.1 Dehalococcoidales bacterium | reverse complement strand
GGGAGAACTACGAAAGTGGCACCGGCTTTGACTTCTATGAAGGGGAAGCCCGTTTTTCTGCCGAATACACGGTGGATGTCAGTGGTGAGCGTCTTGAAGGAAAAAAAATATTCATCGCCGCCGGGTCGCGGCCGTTCGTTCCTCCGATTAAAGGCTTGGCGGACATCGACTACCTGGACAACGAGTCTGTGCTGGAGTTGAAAGAGCCTCCGGACAGCCTGATAATTATCGGTGGTGGGTATATCGCCGTCGAATACGGCCATTTCTTCGCGGCCATGGGGACGAAGGTGACCATCTTGGAAATGGCCGACCGTCTTGTTCTCTCCGAGGAGCCGGAAATCGCTGAACTGCTGAAAAAAAAGCTCGGGGAAAGGTTAACCATTCATACCGGTTCTCAGGCCGAAGAAATTAAGACCGTTACTGGCGGTGTAACCGTGGTTGCCACTGATAAAGGGTCCGGAGTCCGGCAGGAATATACCGCCCGTAGAATGATGATGGCGGTGGGCCGGCGCTCTAACGCCGATTTATTGCATCTGGATAAGGCTGGCATCGAAGTTGATAATCGAGGTTTTATCAAGGTCGACGATTTTATGGAGACCAGCCGGAAAAATATCTATGCCGTCGGCGATATCGTGGGAAAGCAGATGTTCACCCACATGGCCAACCGCGCCGCGGCTATTGTCGCTGATAATTTGATGCAGGACTCTAAAAACAAGGTCGATTTCAATATTGTGCCTCACGCCGTTTATTCCTATCCGCAGATTGCCTCGGTAGGCCTGAGAGAGGAAGAAGCTCGGAAAGAACATGATATCAGGGTCGGAACGGCGATGTTTAGCGATATCGCCAAAGGTGAAGCCTTGATGGATACGGAGAGTTTCGCTAAGGCAATCGTCGATAAAGGGGCAGGTAGACTACTCGGTTTCCATGTCATCGGACCGGCGGCGCCCGAAATTATCCAGGAAGTGGTTGTTGCCATGACTTCCGGCGGGGGGATCGACGAGATTTACAATGGCATCCACATCCATCCTGCCATCACCGAGTTGGTCCCGGTCGCGTTAAACGCCGCCTTGTCCGAAGACTGACGCAAGCTACTCGACCTGTTCCTTCAACAGCGATTTTCGCGCTTCCCGGTAGCGGAGAATTAGTAAGGTAACACTTACCGCGGCAATAACGACGTTGCCCAGGATTACCAGGGCAAACTGCGTATTGTTTTCCGCGTTAATACTGTTGATGATGTTCCACAGGGAATGCAGGATAATAACCAGAAGAAACGCTATATTTGTGTTGAAATTAAGAGATGAGTGCGCTTTACGTTCTCGCTCCCGCCAGATAACTGCGCAGAGAAAACCCGTCCAGGAGGCGTGAACGGCCGGAGAAACAAGTCCCCTGACGAGAAATATTTGCCAGATAACATCGATGCTACCTCCGGATTGGTAACAGGCCATCATTCCGTAGCTCATCGTCTCGAAGGCGGCGAATCCCATGCCCATGGCTACTCCGAATATTAGGCCGTCCGCTTCATGCCGGTAACGGTCGCTGACAAAGAGGATAAAAGGAAAGATGAGCTTTACAGCCTCCTCGATCAGCCCAATCTTGAACTGGTTGAAAACGTTCACTCCCTGCGCGACGTGGAACTCGATAAATCCGGCTATCAGCAGCCCGCTGATCCCGCCGATGACAAAGCTGGATGTAAGCAGTGGCAGGGATAATTCCCGGCGCTTGACGTGCTTATAAAAATAAGCGGCAAAGGTCACGGGTATAACGGAAGCTCCCAGTATTATCACGGTGGGGAAAAAGTTGGGATTCCCGGTAGCCCGCAGCGCTTCTTCGGCGCCGGCGAATAGAATAATGCCGATGACCAGAATTTGGAGCCATGGCTGTTTGATGAATTTCACCGAGTTAAGATTAGATGCTATTTATAAATTTTGTCAACGATACTGTAATCCGTCGTCATCTCATGATTTCCTCGACGACTTTGGGGTCGTAGGCTGCCTTTCTACCGGCACACCTGATCTGTGTGCAGAGTCGGCAACTCAGAAAACCGGTCTCGTCCGGGAAAATGATCCCCGAGCGTGACTTTATCGGGTGCATGGCGGTGCCGGACGTCAGGGAAACGCCGATTTCCCTTTCTTTTCCTCCGAAAAGTTTGAAGAGTTGTTTCTGCTCGGTTATTGGCCAGTCTTCCAGTTCCCCCGGGTTCAGAAAAGCCACGCCTCTCATTAATAGCCAGGTTTTCAGATATTCCGAGAGATAATCGACGGCGTTGATCAGGATTACCATTTTAATGGCATCCAGGGTAAAATTCTTCATCATTTCCCTGGAAGGGTATTTCAACTTATCGAGTTCAGGTCCCACGGTAGCGATGAAGGGGTAGATCGTCTCTCCGTCATAGAACATTTTACCGAGGATACGACTGGTAAAATGGACGCCATCGATATCCACCTTGTCTCTGGCTATGCAACTGACTGTCGCGGATTTATAAATCGCCCGGGGCCGGGCTACGGCGACGGCTTCTTCCGCCAGTACCTTTACCATCTCGTCGAAGTTCTCTTTGCTGCCGTGCAGCCTCATTCTTTTTACTAATAACGGGATGTCCAGTTGGGGGGGTATCTCGATCTTGTGGGTTTCTTTATCTTCGCGATTTGTCAAAGTATTATTTCAAAATAAGTATTTCTATTAGCAGAATAGATAATCACGGGTAGGTTGTCAAGGAATACAGACAGTCTTTCTTAGTATACAGGCAGGGGGCAGGATTGAGAGAAATCCTGCCCCCTGAATATTCAAAGCAAATAGCCAATATGATTGCCGGAAGGGTATCATTGCATATTTTTTCCAGCTGGGTTTAACCCATAACCCGGTCAATTTCTGATATTATTTAAGATTCCTCTTTTTCCTCCAGAAGGGTGGATAATTTTTGCCGCCGTTCTTCCTTTAGTTTGGCCATTTTTAAGAAGGCTCTCGGTACGTCTGCCAGTAGAGATTTGGATTGCTCG
>JAFGHZ010000134.1 GCA_016929875.1 Dehalococcoidales bacterium | reverse complement strand
AGACGCGCCGCCGTTGCCAGCGCATTACTGCCGCCCGGTAAACCTACCGTCAGATGGAAGGTTGGGGCGAAGGTAGCGGGATCGAAGTCCAGCGAGGCGTTCTGTAAGCCCGGTGTAACGTGGGCGAATATCTTGAGGTCGCCGAGATGAGTGGTGGCGACAGCCATCGTGTCTTTCGAGAGGAAATGCAGGAGGATGGCGCGTGCCAGAGCCGAACCCTCCGCGGGGTCGGTGCTGGTCCCCAGTTCGTCGAGGAGCACCATGCTTCTCTCCGTGGCGCTGTGAATAATGCGGGTGATGTTGTTGATATGCCAGCTGAAGGTCGAAAGCGTCTGCTCGATGCTCTGCTCGTCGCCGATATCCACGAAAATATTGTCGAAAACGGGGATACGGCTCTTTTCCGAGGCGGGAATCGGTATGCCCGATAACGCCATCAGGCTCAACAGTCCGGTGGTCTTGAGAGCTACCGTTTTGCCGCCGGTATTCGGCCCCGTAATGACGAGAATATTGAAATCCTTACCTATTTCGACACTCAACGGTACGGCCCTGTCGCCGAGTAAAGGGTGGCGGCCGTCGATTAACTTAAGGTCAGCCCTCTGTTCGTCGGTGAAGGGGACGATTTGCGGCTCGTTTGCGCCGGCCCGGCGGGCGTATTTTGCCTTGGTGAAAATCAAATCCAGCTCCGCCGAGAGGGCGATATTGCGGTCGATTTCTGCTTCGTGTACGCCTGCCTCGACGCTCAGGCTCCGGAGAATTCTCTCGACCTCGCGCCTTTCCTCGTTTACCAGCTCCCGCAGTTCGTTGCCTTCCTCGATTGTTTCCCACGGTTCGATGAAGATGGTAGCGCCGGTGTTGGAAACATCGTGGACGATGCCCTTGAGGTCTTTTTTGGCTTCGATTTTGACGGGGATGACGTATCTGCCCTCGCGCTCGGTAACAATCGGGTCCTGGACGATTTTTTGTCCGCCGGGCGACCGGATGATGCCTTCCAGACGGCTCATCAGTTGATGACGTTTGTTTCTGACCTGCTGTCTGACGGCTGACAGATGGGGCGATGCCGAGTCCAGTATTTCGCCTTCGGGGGAGATGCAGGTATCGATGCTTTTCTCCAGAGGGCGGAGGTCGGCGATATTTTTAGCGATGTCCCAGAGGCAGGGGAATTCCTTTTCCAGTTTACTGAGGCCGGTGCGGAGGCGGCGGATGTTGGCGAGTGCTTTAACGATTCCCGCGAGGATGGTGGGCTCCAGAATTTTACCGCGCGCCGCCAGTCCGACGGCTTCGCGGATGTCGGCTATTTCGCCGATTTGAAAATCAGGTTCCGTCGCCAGTACCTGACGGGCTCCCGAAGTCTGCTTGAAGAGGAGCGAGATTTGTTTATAATCGGAGACGGGTCCGAGGGCGAGCGCCATCTCACGGCTGGTGGAGAAAGAAGTATAGCCGGCGAGTATTTCCCGCACCTTGTGAAATTCCAGCATCTCCAGGCTTTTAGCGTCCAATCAATATACCTCTTTTATGTGAATAACAGGTATATTGTACCACTTTGAGATGGAGGAGATTAATTGGACGAAACAGCTTTTCGTGACGTCATACATCCTAAACAAAAGTGTAATTCACAGTCAGGTTTCTGGCGGAAACGGGGAAGAGTCCAGCTATCCTGAAATACGATTTGACTAGACGTAAAGCGCCATACATTCATAGTCAGATCAATAATTTAATTGCGCCTAGTAACGTTTACGAACGAAAGAAAGAACGCTAAAATCGAAGTCGTTGAAGTTACTGAGTTCTATCCTTGGTTTTAGGATTCTAAAGGTCATCGTCTTCAACCATATCCATATCAAATATTGGCTTAGCAATCATCTGTCCTTCGATTTCTGTTAATGTATTAATAAGTTCATCGGCACGTCTTAATGATTCCTTATCCCCCAACTTACGAAGCAATTTCTGATAAGTATTGAGGGTGTAACCATGGTGAGGGTCTATTCTCAATGCGGATTCAAATAGTCGTTTCCCTTCAGCAACGTTATCCTGCCACGCAATGAAAGCCTCAGAAGCAATCACTGAAGGGTTATCCTTCCCTCCGCTTTTCTTAGACTCATCTAGATGTTGCTGTGCTTCTGTTGCACTCTTGTAACGTAAAACGATATGTCCCCAGTCCCTATGTATCCACCATGTTGATTGTTTTAAATGTTCCGCTATTGTAATTGCCTTCTGAAACGATTCATCGCAATCAGTCCACTGATATTTGCGGCCATAACACCTTCCTATGCAAGCCCAAACGGACGGTTCTTTCGGTCTCATTTCAGATAATGTGACAAATAATTGCAGTGCTTTTTCATAATCTCCTTCACTATAAAGTGCCCTCGCTGAAGAAAATAGTTCGTCAAAATTATGCGCACTAATATCTGCAAGACGTTTTAGATCTCCGCATAATGCTAAATGGTGAATAAGTTCGTAAAATGATGTGTTATCAAATCCTGGTCTAAGTCGTCCTGCGGTGGAATCGTAATAATTGACCGCGATCCTATGCATTATTATGCGTGTATGATTGGGGATCTGTTTATAGTAATAGTCCCTGATGATAGGATGAACTGAATATGTCGATCCATCAAAATCAACTAGAGCTTTGGAAACCAATTTTTGAATCAATGTCTCATCAAGGATATTTGTAATATATTTATCTTTTATAGGTATTCTGAAAACAGCCAATTGCTGTAAAGCCTTTTCCTGATCCGATTCGAGTTCTATTTTAGGCAGGACACAGTCTTTTATTTTTGGCACATTACCCACCAGATCTGCATCTTGAGCCAATTTTACCAAGTTACCTTTACTGGCCTCTGCAATTAATTTTGCTGCTAAAGGATGCCCCCCGATAAAATCCAATAGTTTTTGAGGTATGTCAGGTAATGTTTCTCCTTTTAACGTACGGGCTGCCCTTAGTTGATATTCAATGACACGCCGAATATGTCTTTCTTCTATTCCTCGAAGGTGTACATGCGCGACTCCTGCCCGCTGCAAAAGGGGGGAGGAAACACTACTTAATAAAAATATCCTGCTTCCTTTGAATTTTTTATAGGTTGTTGCCTCCTCAATCAATGTGAGTAATTGATGATAATCACGTGAATTAAGACGCAAACTCATTAAATCATCAATTACCAAAGCGTGACATTGTAATTCAAAAAAAGCGTCGAATATCTTACTGAGTTTTTGACGGAACACCCCAATTGTAACAGTGTCTAAGGAATCTGGATCCATAGCGATGCCAAATTTGTTACCTATCTCTGCCACCATGCGGGATACACTACTTCCTTCGGAAACATTAATCCAAATTGGAGTCCAGTCAGTCAACTGTTTTAAAAATACAGTTCTCATCACTTCCGTCTTTCCAATACCCGGCATCCCTGTAACTGCGATAACCTTCTCAGATGCTCGTGCAATTGTTTCTCTAAAATCATTTTGCTCTGTACCCCGATCCTGAAAGGAGGCCAATAAAGACTCGGAAGGAACATATCTAAACTGAGACAATCTGGCTTCGAGATCAATCGGAATCCCCCCGACTTCTTTAGTTTGATTTATATCTGCTACAAACAAGGATTCTTGTTCTTTCAGCACTTTGATAGAACTCAATAACAAATCAGTCGATTTTGTGTCTTTTACAGTCGGAATTAATCCTGTCGCTAAAGTTATGGCATCACTTATCCTCTGTGCAAAGTAATTGTTAGGAGCAATAATATTCTCTCCCATAATAGCTAGATCCAAGTTTTCTCTAATCACGTCTATATCCCCTGAAAACAAAGGTAAATAACGATGTCTGACCTCTTTGAGTCTTGAAATAATATGTTCTGGTAAATCAACACTCTGTTCGCTCAGGGCTGTATCAATCCATTCTATTGCATCTGAAGGCATAGCTTGGTTTAGTGCTTCCAATATTTCTTTAGATAGTGACTTATAGTAGCCTAACCATCTATTATTGTTTGGGTATGTAATAAAAAATTCCCTCGGAGATCTGCATGGCGTTTCAGTAATTACAGTTCCTTTTTTAAAACAATATGAATCTAAATTAACATCGAGCTCCAATATTGATTCCCTATTTTTCGAGACGGGTGTATTATGAATCTGATCTCCAGGCAGATATTTAATCCAATCATTCTGTATATTGTATTGAGTGCCTCCGAACAGCGCTGAATTACAGTATGCAAATAAAACTTCATTTGCGGCTAGGTTATTACCAAGAGAATTGAATAAGTCTACGCTTGGTGATATTGAAGGACATACAACGAGGTTAGGTTTCGTAGCTCTTTGTGACCAGAAAGGAGCTAGAGTAGTCATTTGTAGGCAGTCAATACATGGAGCAACCGCAAACCTCACCTGCGTCCCTAATAATTCAGATTGAAAGACGGAACTCTCTGCTTGCGTGGGTACGGCTAGATTCGGTTCCCATTTGGACTTCGATTGTTTAAAAGCACACTGCACTTTACCATTAGGCAAAAAAATTGGCGATACGGCAGTCCCATTGTATTTTTCATCAAGGTTCAAACCAATTGCTCGATAAATCGCTTTTGAGTGTTCCGTCAGTCTCACTCTGTGGGTTCCTGCTATGATGATACGAGGATATTTCTTGCAACTTTGAAGAATGTTTGGTAAAACATCTGCCGGTATTGAATATTCCGGAAAAACAATAATATTTGCTTTTCTGCCACAGCTCCAATGAAGAATAGATTCCACCTTATTTGATAATTGCTCAATATAAGAAGCTTTTTGAGCAGAAAGTAAATTGCTAACTGGATCGATTTGACGTAAATGTCCCAAAGCATATACGGAGTCAAATAGAGGTGCTGATTCCTCCAATAGGTCATAACCTATGTCATAGTAAGAGAGATTATAAAACATTTGAATAAGATGCACTCTTATCATCTCATCTCCTCACCTGTATATTTCGTCAATAATGGTTTTGCTAGTTCACTATCAAGGGGAAAGCCCATTTGCACGGGTATCAGATTCATTAAGCGTCATATTAATTAAACTGCTTCCAACTTATCCCAAAAGAATCTTTTTGGTACGCCAATTTTACCACTGTTCATAGCTTAAGACAATAGTCAACCTTTTTGTGGTGTGTCAGTTATCGGAGTTCCACTAACAGACCTTGATAGTTCTCTGGATTCCAGCTTCCGCTGGAATGGAAGTGGGGATATGATTTTCACCCTCACTCCGTTCGCTTTGCTCAGGACAAGTCTTTCCTCTCCCCTATTCGACGTCGCTCAAGGACAAGCCCTCAAGAGAAGGGTAAGGAAAATGCATATTCCCTACCGTTGACGGTATTTCACGGAAAAGAATATAATTCAATCGATGTCGAAAAAATTGGGTGTATAGCGATTCGCACACAGATATTACAATCCGATGGGATGTTAATCGCTGATGTTTGAGCCTGAAGTTGTAATGTGTCCCCGGTTAGTATATGATTAGTGTAACTGGTTATAGTTTAGGTTATTATCATTTCAGTAGATTACTTATATGTATCCCTCTGTATTGGATGACCCAAATTCAAACCAAATATTGAAAAAGGAGGTCATCCAATGAGTTATCAGGATAAGACCATTCAGTGTTCCGACTGCGGCACTTCTTTTACTTTCAGCGCTGATGAGCAGGAACAATTTGCGTCTAGAGGCTATACTAATGAGCCCAAGCGTTGTCCGACATGCCGTCAGGCAAGAAAAGCAACGCGGACCGGAAGCAACAGTTACGGCAATAGTTCCAGCTATGCTCCCAGGCGTGAAATGTTCTCTGTAAAATGCTCTGAATGTGGCAAAGACACTCAGGTACCTTTCGAACCCCGTGAGGGCAGACCGGTATATTGCAGTGATTGCTACCGCAAAGTAAGAGTCAGCAGATAGACTGAATCGTTTGAAGTAAACACGAAGGCTGAGGATATCCTCAGCCTTCGTTGTTTTCCTACAGTTTTTTGATATTTCTCCGATAAGTGTTTGATGGATTCCCGTTTTCACGAGAATGACATTATGGTTTTGATTATTTCGCAAATGAGAGTGGATGGATTCCCTGCTTACGCAGAGAATGACGATATATAGCGTTGACGGTATTTCCCGGAAAAGAATATAATTCAACTTGGTTTTAAGAATATGAACATGACAATAAGGTAGTGATTATGAGCAATACTGAAGGCGGAATCATCAGGACCCTGCGGTGCAAATTTCCGAACAAATCCGGTATAAATGACAGGCTGATTGATGCAATCAATCGGGAGAACGCCCGTATCGATAAGGTTTCCGTCGTGCACAAAGGCAGGCACTATGCCGTCAGCGATATCGAGGTCAGGCTTGCCGACGCAGACGCGCTGACGAAACTGCTGGAACGGCTCTCCGCGTTAAAAGATGTTACTATCGTGAGGGTGATGGACGATATCCTCAAGCTCCACCAGAACGGTAAAATCGGGATGACCGGTACCGTGCCCGTCGATTCCATCAGCGACCTGCGGAAGGTCTATACGCCGGGCGTCGCCGAGGTGTGCAAGCTGATTCAAGCCCATCCCGAATGGAAAGACCACTACACCAGCATTCCTTACACCATCGCGATTGTCACCGACGGCACGGCAATACTGGGCCTGGGGAACATCGGCGCGGTCGCGGGGATGCCGGTAATGGAAGGGAAGTCGGCACTGATGTACCAGTTCGCGGGCGTCCGCGGTATTCCCATCCTGCTGGACACCACCGATACGGAAGAAGTGATTGCCACCATCAAACACATCGCGCCCACCTTCGGAGCGATTCATATGGAGGATTTTGCCTCGCCGCGGTGTTTCGAAATCGAGGAGAGGCTGGAGAAAGAGCTGGACATCCCGGTGATGCAGGACGACCAGCAGGGGACGGCCGTCGTGGTTATCGGCTCCCTCATCAATGCCTGTAAAATCGCCGGTATCGAACTCGGGAAAGCGAAAATCGGCATGATCGGATTGGGCGCGGCCGGGCTTATTATCGGGGAATTCATCCGGCGCTTTACCGGTAATCCGACGCTAGGGACAGCGAGAACGGAAGCGAGTATTCAGAGACATGTCTCCAGAGGGGGTATCGCCGCGAACTTCGATGAAATTATGAAGAAGGCGGACATCGTGATTTGCACCTCCGGGGTGAGCGGCCTGATTAAACCGGAGATGATTAGAAAAGGGCAGATAATTTTTGCGTTGACGAACCCGTTCCCTGAAATTATGCCCGACCAGGCGATGGCGGCGGGCGCGGCGATTGCGACCGACGGCAGGACCGTCAATAACCTTGTCGGCTACCCGGGAATCTGGCGCGGGACACTGGATGCCGGAGCGAAGAAAATCAACTGGGAGATGTACCGCGCGGCAATCATGGCAGTTGCCGGTGCCGCCCCGAAAGGCGAACTGATTCCCAGTCCGCTGGACCCCAAAGTTCATCTGGCGGTAACGAAGAGTGTCGCCCGCGCGGCGATGGAATCCGGTGCGGCACAGCGCCAGATGGACGAGGACTATTTCGAAGATACCGAACTGCGCTACCCGCTCGATATGTGAAACTAGACGGTCTGCGCAAAATCCAGATAAATTTGTGCCGCCTGCAGAACCTGCTTGAAACTCACCGATTCTTCCGGCGCGTGGGCCTTTTCCAGACGTCCCGGACCTAAAATGATAGGGTCGACCCCGTCGGTCCAGAGGATATTGGCATCCGAATGACTGCGGAAGTCCTGAGGTTCCCAGGGAAGCGACATCTTCTGAAAAACCCCCTGCAGTTTTTTAACGAGAGGCCTTTCCAGTGAAATGCTGTAACCGACGTGCGCCTCTTCGAATCTGAGGACGGTATTCAATCCGGGGATTTCTTTACGGGCGGTCTCGATGAGCTGTTCCAGTTCCGTTTTGAGGGTATCGATTTTCGAGTTGGGCGGCAGATGCAGGTCGATGTAGGCTTCGCAGGTATCCGGAACGACAAACCCGCTCGGAAAGCCGGAAAGCTCTCTGATGTTATAGACCAGTCCGTGTGGGCTGGCGGTAGCATAAGCCGTCGTGCGGAGAAGAAGTTTTAGCATTGTCTCGATGGCATTTTGTCCGAGTTCCGGCATCGACGAGTGTGCCCTTTTACCATGTGTCCGCAGAAGTACTTCCAGATAGCCGTAGTGGCTCAGGCAAGCCTTCAGGTTGGTCGGCTCACCGACCAGTGCCCATGGGAAGCTGTACTCGCGTGCCAGGGTTTTAGCGCCGCTGTTATCTTCTTCTTCACCGACCACCAGAGCAAGCCCGACCGGATGCGATTTGTCTCCCGTTTGCTGGAGTGCAGTGAAAGCTTCTATCATCGCGGCACAGCCGGATTTCATGTCGGCGGTGCCCAGTCCGTAAATCGTATCGTCTTCTTCGTAGAACCCGAAATCATCCAGGTCGTAGGCGGT
>JAFGHZ010000133.1 GCA_016929875.1 Dehalococcoidales bacterium | reverse complement strand
GGTGATTGGGACGAAGTCGTAACAAGGTAGCCGTAGCGGAAGCTGCGGCTGGATCACCTCCTTTCTAGGGAGTACCGAGGTTACAAAATGACCAAATTTCTCCTAGGTCGGTTTTTCGATGAAAATCGGAAACGATTACCAACCATCCTTCCGCTATCCAGGGGCTAAGGTACTTTTATTTTGGGGGCTGGCTGATGCCTTTCACTGTAAAGCCCGCTTCTCTAAAAGAAAAAACAATTATTCATACCCTCATTCAGCCTTACCTCTTCGAATTATCACGTTTCCCTGATGAACACGCTGAATATGGAAACAAAAGTGGTATCTACCTTTATCCATACCTCGATGCTTACTGGCAGGAAAAAGAAAGGTTGCCCTATCTTTTGTACAGCGAAGGGATTTTAGCCGGTTTTGCTCTCGTCAGAAAAGACGGTGACCACTGGGAAATGGCCGAATTTTATATTAAACCTGAATTTCGCCGGCGCGGTCTGGGTGAGTATAGTGCCGCTGTTTTATTCGAAAAACACTTCGGTTTATGGAAAATCAGCTACAACAAACACAATGTTGCTAGCCAAAACCTCTGGAATAAACTGGCAATCCGTTTTACTAAAGATGATATTAAAAAAGGTAAAATGGACGCCAGCCACGATTACCTTGTTTTCCAGGTGTGAAATCTGGCGAAAAAGCTTGATTTGCAGTGTGATTCTGTCGTAAAATAAAATGTCTATTGGGCGATTCGCTTAGTTGGTTAGAGCATCCCGATAAAATCGGGAGAGTCTGGAGATTCATCTCCGGGATATTAGTTTTAGGGCCTTTAGCTCAGTTGGTTAGAGCACAGTCCTGATAAGACTGGGGTCTGTAGTTCGAATCTACAAAGGCCCACCATATTTTTGATGTTTTTTGTATACGTTTTACAAAGTATTCCCACCGGGCGTTATTATATCGGTTCTGCACAAGACGTTGAGATGAGGCTTGCTCAACATAATGCAGGTAAGACTCCTTCTACAAGATATTACCGTCCCTGGAAGGTTGTTTACACGGAAGTATTCGATACTCTATCAGAAGCCCGACAAAGGGAAAGTTATATTAAAGCGTGGAAGAGCCGCGATTACATGGCAAAAATGTTGGGGCTGGGTAAATGATAGTTAGAGCATCCCGATAAAATCGGGAGGGTCTGTGGTTCGAATCTACAAAGGCCCACCATTGCCGCCACACCACCCATCACCACCAGATTCCAAATTCCAAATAACAAATAACAAGTGGCAGGTAAAGTGGATTTATTAATACGGAACGAACGAAAAAATGAATACCGAGCGGTCGAGGAATTGACCCGCGAAGCTTTCTGGAACCTTTATGTCCCCGGATGCAGCGAGCACTTTTGCCTGTACAATATGCGTGGGAGCAATGATTTCATCCCCGAACTGGATTTTGTCGCCGAACTTAACGGAAAGGTAATCGGGAATATCGTTTATACCCGCGGTAAGGTAATCGATAATGCAGGAAAAACATACGAAGTCATCAGCTTCGGGCCGGTAAGCGTGCTGCCAGCTTATCAGAAGCAAGGCGTCGGGAGCGCTTTAATCAAATACTCGTTGGACAAAGCAAAGTCCCTCGGATTCACAGCCGTCTTGATTTACGGAGACCCGAGATACTATCATCGCTTCGGGTTCAGGTGTGCCGAAAGATACGATATCAGCAATTCCGAAGGTAAATTCGCCGTGGCATTGATGGGGCTTGAATTGCTACCCGGGGCACTTCGTGAGATGTCGGGCAGGTTTATCGAAAGCGAAGTTTACAAGATAAATGAAAACGACTTCCTAAAATACGAAAATACATTTCCGCCTAAAGATAAAGCCGTAACCGAGTCACAGGCAGAATTCAAAATACTGGTCAGTCTTTTCTACTAGCGTTCCATGGCTAATCTTTTTTCCCGGCCAAAGTGTGCCCGTCAAACCGATACTCACTGATAATCCGGCATCTTTACTATTTGGCGTCAACAAGTCTAAAATAAGACAGGACATTCAGAAGAGGTGATACTTATGGCACAGGGAAATGTGGTTGCATATCCAGCAAGATACATCACCGAAGCGGTATTGAAAGACGGGTCGCTAATACGTATCAGACCGATTAAACAAAGCGACACCGAGGCATGGTTCGAGTTTGCCCGTAACATCAGTTCCGAAACTGGCTACCGGGGCTCACGGCATATTCCGAAAGAAATGAAGCTTGAAGATGCAATCCGTTATTGCGTGGTGGACTACGACAATACTATGGCATTTGTCGGTGAGGTCACACAAGACGGACGTAAGAAGATTGTCGCTACCGGACGATATTACCGGCTACCCCAGAGGAACCGTGCCGAAGTTACATTAATCATGATTGAAGATGGGTACAGGGGCAAAGGTGTCGGTACCAAATTGCTAGAAGCGATGGTCAGCTATGCCCGCAATCAGGGTATCACTCATTTCGAAGGTGAAATTGCCGCGGAAAACAAGGAGATGATGAGCGTTTACACCGGGTACGGTTTTCATATAGATAGCGAGTTAACTTCAGATCAGTACCATATCCGTTTACCGATAAGCCGTACCGCAAGAGTGACACAAAAAGAAGAAGCCAGAGAGCGTGTGTCGATAGTGAATTCATTAGCAACCATTCTGTCTCCGCAGTCGGTGGCAGTTATCGGTGCCAGCCGTGATACTAATTCTCTGGGGAATATCGTGCTGCGTTGTATACTGCAGAACGGTTATACAGGGGTGGTCTATCCTGTAAATCCCAAGGCTAGTTCTATCATGTCGGTGAGGGCATACCCTTCGATACTGGATGTCCCTGATAAGGTAGACCTGGCTATTATTCTTGTCCCGGCACCTCTGGTTTCTAGGGTTGCAGATGAATGCGGGCGTAAAGGCGTCCGTTCTTTAATCGTTATCTCCGATGGCTTTAGAGAGCGTGATGCCGAGGGAGCCGCCCGTGAAGAGGAACTCAAGGACATTGCGCTGGGTTACGGTATGAGAATAATCGGTCCGAACTGCATGGGTATTATCAACACCGACCCTAAAATATCTCTCAATGCCACCTTCTCTCCCACATATCCGCCTCAAGGAAACGTCGGTTTTATCTCGCAAAGCGGTGCGATGGGATTGACTATCCTGAAAAATGCACACGACTTGAATATCGGCATTTCAACTTTCTTCAGCATGGGCAATCGGGCTGATTTATCAGGTGTAGATTTTCTTCAATACTGGGAAAAGGATCCGGTAACCAAGGTCATCCTGCTGTATATGGAATCCTTCGGGGATTCGAGGCAATTCGCCCGTGTCGCACGCCGGGTAACAGCGAAAAAGCCTATTGTCGTGGTGAAAAGCGGGAGCACTGCCGCCGGCTCACGTGCGGCTGCTTCACATACCGGCGCTCTAGCCACTTCTGACGTTGCCTCAGATGTTCTTTTCCGTCATGCCGGTATCATCAGGGTAAATGCGATGGAGGAGTTATTCGATGTAGCGAGTTTTCTTTCTACGCAGCCGTTGCCGCAAGGCAGACGACTTGCAATACTTACTAACGGCGGAGGCCCGGGTATTATTGCGGCCGATGCGGCATCAAACAACGGTCTGGAGTTACCAGAATTATCCCAAGAGACAGTTAATAAGATTAAAAATGTTATAAAACGTGATATCAGTATTTCAAATCCGATAGATACCACGGCGGGGGCTTCCGGAGCTGATTTCGAGGCGATACTCAGGATACTTGCCGCCGATAAAAATATCGATGCCGTGTTGACGATATTTATCCCGCCTTTCCTGCAAACAGAAGATGATATGGGTTTGATTATAAAGCGTGTCGCCCCGTTATTCTGGAAGTGTAAGAAGCCGCTGTTAAGCTGTTCCCTGGGAAGCCGTGGCTTCAAGGGGCAATTAAGGTTCAAAGGTAGGGCAGTACCTAATTTTTCCTTCCCCGAGGAAGCGGTCGGTGCGCTGGCAAGGGCCGTCCAGTACGCAGAAATGCGCCGTAAACCGCAGGGGACAATTCCCAAATTCCACGATATCCAGCGTGAGAAGGCACAGAAGCTTATTCTGAATATTATGGCACGGACCTCCGAAAGGCCCTTATGGATGGGTGCAGAAGATATTTCCGAACTGCTGGGTTATTACGGGATTAATAGCGCGGGAGCAAAGCCGGCCAGGACGGCAAAAGAAGCCGCCGCAATAGCTGCGAAGATAGGCTTCCCTGTCGCCGTGAAACTGGCTTCTTCAACTATTACCCATAAAACGGATGTCGGCGGCGTGGTGATCGATGTCGATTCGGAAGAGAAAGTTATCGAAGCATGCAACGGCATCGAATCCCGGCTGGCAGCCATCGGGCGGCAAAATGAAATGGAAGGCGTGCTGGTGCAAAAGATGGTGAAGGGCGGAATTGAAACCATCGTCGGTGTGACGCACGACCCGTCTTTCGGGCCATTGATGATGTTCGGCTCCGGCGGTATCTATGCTGAAATGGCGAAAGACGTCACACTCAAACTGCACCCGCTGACTACTATCGATGCCAGTGATATGATAAGGTCGGTCAAAATAGCCAAGATGTTCGACGGATTCCGGGGAGCACCGCCCAGTGATACTGCCGCAATCGAAGCCCTGTTGCTCAGGGTCTCCGCGATGGTCGAGGACATACCCGAAATTGCGGAGCTGGACTTAAATCCGGTGAAGGTCATGCCGAAAGGAGAAGGCTACTGGGTCATCGATGCGAGGATTCTGCTTAAGTAAGATTTCTTAATAAAAAGTTCAGGGTGCCCATTCTCAATGAGTGGGCACCCTGAACTTTTTATGGAGGCTAATGAAGCGGGATATTCCTCGGGGTTTTCAATCCCCTTTTCTTTTATATCGGGCATTCATTGTTATCATTCAGCCTGGGTGTAAATTCCTATGGCGGAGAGCAAAATAAAAACAGTTATTACCACTGATAGCAGCGCCCAGGTGAAGTTACGCGGCTTCTGTTTAAGATAACCAACGGCAGCTCCCAGCAACGCAAGTCCGGCGCAAAAGCCACCGAGGACGATTCCCATCTGAATTAAACCGTCGCCTGAGCCGAGACTATTTATCCAGAAATGCCCTCCCGGGAAACCATTCCCGACGGTTGCCCATACCTCCGCTGGTTTTGCGCCTTGCCAGATAGTAGAAAATAGATATTGAGGGGACAACACATTACTTTCAGGGAAGGCGAGCGCGATGACCGGCGCAACGATACAGATAATTGCCGCGATAATCGATACCCAGTATATTATTGTCCCGTACAGACGGTTCGGAAGGGGCTGTTTCAGAGAATCTTTATTCTCCAAAGTTTCACTCTCCTTTTCTCAAGCGCGGCAGTTTTTCCGTAATTGCCAGTATCGTCAGCACTAATACAATCCCGAGTACTATCAGGTACACGGCCCCGGAGACATTGGCGATAAGCCCTATCTTTATGAATGCGTTCGCAAATAATCCGAAGCTGGTGTAAAACATTATCCCGATGAGTATGTATCGGATAGCCTTTGATTTCGCTTTAATCAGCACGTGAGCACCCAGGATACCACCCAAAATCTGCCCCACTAACCATGGCGCCACGAAAAGCGGGATAATGGCGCCAATCAGCAGATAGGGCCAGAGCGTAATGCAGTCGCCCATGCCGATAATCACGCCGCTGGAAGCCGCCGCGACTTTTAACGGTATCCCCATCACCAGATTCAATCCCGGTACGATTGCCCAGCCGGCACCCATACCGAAGAAACCGGAGACGAGCCCGATACAGAAAACACAGAACAATCCCCAACCTGCTCTTGTTACCTGATAGTCCACCACTTCGTTAGTAGATTGCTCGTAATAGGGCTGTCTCAAGCCTAACCAGCGACTGAAGCGGTCGACCCTTTTGACTACCGGCCATTCCATTTTTCTGCCGCCCAGAATGAAATAGACTACGAGCAATAGCACAATACATGCCAGGATAATTCTTATCGCGCCTTCGCCGGAAGCGCCCATATTTCTGGCGACGTAAATGGCCCCCTGGGCGCCCACAAAACCGCCCAAACCATAACCGAGGGTCGAGAAAATGGAGACCTTAAAGTTGGCGATCCCCGTTTTCATAAAAAGCCCGCTGGAGACGATGCCGCTGAACATCGCCACTACCAGTCCCGTAGCGCGGATAATCAAGCTGTCCACCGGCGTGAATGCCAGCATTAGAGGGGAGTAAATTACACCTCCCCCGATACCTGCGAGAACAGCGATGACGGCGATGGCAAAACTCAAAACAAAAAAACCGATGAGCAACCAGGTGATATTACTCATCGCCATGCCCCCGGGCGGTATCTCCGCACCCTTCGATATCATCAACAAAGCGGCGTAGGACAGAACAACGGACAAACAGAGTACCGATAATTCCAGCCAGGGTGATTGAAAGAGTTTGAATTTTCTTTTTGCGGTTGTTTCCCCGGTCCCACTCATTAAGACAAATCTCCTTTCTTACTGTGAACAATCATTTCGGCAACAATGAAATACTCCCTCCACGGCAGTAACGCTGCGACAGGGAGAATAGTGCAATAAATAAATATTACCATAAATGCCGGATTGCCGAGGTCACCACGACCGATGTGCCGTCTGCAGTTGCGGAAATGCCCGGTCAAATGCGTCTGGATTCCGTGTCGGAGCACGGAATGGAGATAGGAGAAGAGAGAATTGGCAATCGGCGGGTTTCACCCACCCTGCATAAATAGAGGCTCAATTCAGGGCAGGGGCAAGGTAAAAATAAATTTCGAACCTTTCCTGGATTCGCTCTCCGCCCAGATTCTGCCGCCGTGGTTTTCGATGATACCCCGGCTGATAGCCAGCCCCAATCCGGTACCTTTTTTCTTCCCGCTGGATACCTCTTCCAGTTGAACAAAACGGTTGAACAACTTCGAGAGGTTTTCCCTGCTAATCCCCTCACCATGGTCGTTGATACTTACGATAATTTCTTTCCCGGGTACCAGTTCCGCCCGGATGGCGATTTCACTCCCCTCGGGCGAATGCTTCACGGCATTATCCACGAGATTGCTGATAACCTGCCCGATACGCATCTCATCGATGTTAACCTGCGGTAGATTAGCGGGGACATCTATGGTGAGACGGCGTGTCGCGCACAATACATCAAGGCGGGGACGGATAGCATTAATCGCGTCCGAGATATTTCTTTGCCCTTTCTTCATTGCCATCTTGCCGGCTTCAAGGAGCGACATATCCAGAAGGTCGCTGATGAGCCGTGTCAGGCGGTCGGATTCCGCATCGATTATCTTTAAAAACTCGCGCTGTTCCGCTTCCTTCCACGACACATCTTCCCGCAGGAGCGTTGAGGTATATCCTTTAATTGCCGTGAGAGGGGTACGCAGCTCATGGGAGACATTGGCTAAAAATTCGGAACGCATACGGTCGACCTGTTTCAGGATTTCCATTTCTCTGGACTGCTGCTCCGCCTTCCTGCGGTCCGTGATATCGCGGACTATATTCTGGTATCCGCGGATATTGCCTTTGTCGTCATAGTCCACAACCGAGGACATCGTGCAATCGAACGCCGTCCCATCTCTTTTGTGCATCTTCACTTCGAAATCCCTGACCAGACCTGTCTCCTCCAGTACCTTCTGGAACTTATCACGGTCGATGGAGCTGGCATAGACATGAGAAACGGGCAGGTTCTTCAGAGCCTCTTCATACGAATAGCCGAATAAATTTACCCAGGCGCGATTAACGTCAAGGATACGCCCTTCGGGAGATGTTATGGAAATGGCGTCGGCGGAGTTTTCGAACAGGTTACGGAATTTCTTCTCGCTGTCCCGGAGAGCTTCTTCCGCCCGCTCGCGTTCGGTGACGTCGTTCTGCTGGCAGATTGCATTAAAAACCTTGCCTTCCCTGTCCTTAACTGCGGAGATGACTATTTCAAGCACCCTGTGCGTTTTTCTGGCTAATTCGACCTGCTTTTCCCGCGCCGTATAATAATTCATCGTGAAGCGAACGGTCCTGCCTTCTTCGAATACACTCCTGACCAGAGGGAGGAACCCCTGCTCTCTGACCTGGCTGTCTTTCAGGACGTTGTATTTGCCGATTATTTCTTCGTCGGCTACCTTCAGGAGGTCTCTGAGTGCCTGGTTCATTCTGATAATGGTACCTTTTTCATCCGCGACCCAGATTGGATTGGGGGTGTATTCGATGACGTTATTCAAAAATTCTTCCCTTTCCCGTAATGCCTCAGTCATTTGCT
>JAFGHZ010000017.1 GCA_016929875.1 Dehalococcoidales bacterium | reverse complement strand
GCCGGCTTATGCCGACCCGAAACAGGACGTCTCGGAGACCGTCGTTCGCGAAGGCAGAGTCATCGCGGAAAAACCGAAAATCGTCACTCCCTATTATCTGAACAACCTGGAGGGGTTCAGTGCCAACGCCCGCAAGTATTTCGACCAGCTCATCAAAGCCTACGGACGCAGTATCCCCGGCCTTCTCTACTCCTACCGCAACGAGCCCAAAGAAATGAACATCGTGTCGGACAACCTGCGCGCCGTGGTTGAGAAGCTGAACGATGAAATCAGCCGGAGAAACGAACCCCTGACCGCCATTATCAAAGGGCTCGACGAGATGTGGGATATCGCCCTCATCCGTTTCATCCTCGAAATGACCCAGCGTTCGGTGGACGATAACATCAGGCAGCTCGATGCCCGAGGACTGCTCGCGATGGACGATAAAGGCATACCTGCCGACGCCCGTGTAAAAATCGAGGAGCTTTTCGGGATGGTGAAGCGCGGCGACGCCGACCCCCGTGTGCTCAAAGAAGAGCTCGACCGCTGGAACCTTTTTAACGAATACGAAGACAGATTTTTAAGTCTCTTCCGAAAATAACCGAAAAGTGATAAGATAGTACCGTGCAAATTTCTGTAATTCAAGCCCGCGACCTGTCCGAAGCATGGTTCCTCTGCCTCAGCAAAACCCTGAAAGACGGCTACGATTACCTTATTCAGCGCGGCAGTTATGAGGGACAGCATCGCAGACAGCTCGACCTGGCGGTAGTGGAAATCAAATACCCGGCTACGCGTCCGATAATACCCGACGTGCCTCAGGGTATTCCCGCCCCCACGACGATGGAGTATATCGATAACTACCTGCCCTACCTGATGACCTCGCACCGTGCCGAAGGCGAGCAGTACACCTACGGGCAATATCTGGAAAAGCAAATCGCCGAAGTCATCCGGATGTATAAAGAGGACGGCCACAACACCAACCAGGCTTATATGACCGTGGGGGAACCGAAAGCGATTTACCTCCCCGACCCTCCCTGTCTCAGGGGCATCGATACGCGCATCAAAGACAATAAGCTCGATTTCTACGTTTACTTCCGCTCGTGGGACCTGTGGGCCGGTTTTCCCTCGAATTTAGCGGCAATCCAGCTGCTCAAAGAGTATATGGCATCGGAAATCGGCGTGGAAGACGGCGAGCTGATGGCGATGAGCAAGGGACTGCACCTCTACGAGTATTGCTGGGATTTAGCCAAAATGGTCGTGAACAGGTGACATCGTTGAGTACGATGTCATCCCGATTTGCATCGGGATCCATCCCTTTTCTCCTTGACGCGCTCCCCCCTCATTGTCATTCTGAGTGTAACGAAGAATCTCTCTGTGGAATTCATCAACAATCCATCCCGACGAAAGTCGGGATCCAGTCGTATTCGGATTACAGATAAAATTCCCCCCTCTGTCGTTGCGAGCCCCGCCTGTTCACCCTCTGCATCACCTTCAGAAAATTTGCGTCCGCAACTCAGGTTTGTTAAACTAGAATTCGTATGGGGGCCGCTAGCTCAATTGGTAGAGCAAATGACTCTTAATCATTAGGTTCGAGGTTCGATTCCTCGGCGGCTCACCATGAACCCATCCGCTTTCTTCATCCACCCACTTATCTGTTGACTTGTGTCTGTGTCAAACCTATAATCTAGTCACTCCCGATTATTTTATCTACTGGTGAGGGCATGGTAACAAATAAATTGATACTGAAGTAGAGGTGGCTATATGAACAGTAGAAACTACCGTACTGGATTTATGATAACCCTGGTGCTAACACTGGTAGGCATATTGGCTTCAGTAATTTTCTTTGTACAACTAAATTCGACTAAGAACACACTTGACGCCACGAAATCTCAACTCAGCACTTCAAAAACTGAACTGCTCACCGCCGAAACTAACTTGGCCACAGTCGTAAGTAACTTATTCACAACGGAAAACCTCCTTACAGCGACTCAGACAAATCTCACCATCACGAAAGACAACCTTACTGCGGCTCGTAATACATTGGCTACAACACAAAGTAACCTCGAAGTTGCACGAACTCAAGTATCTAGCTTGCAGAATGACCTAGTAGAGGCAATGTCTCAAATTGATAATCTTCAGACAAATATAGACCGCATGTCGTCTTCCTATGGCTATGTTTTAAACGACCCAACCTATGCCTCTTTGCTAGCCTTCTTGGCCTCTGATACAACAGATGAACACTCATACATAAAAGACGCCTACGTATGCTGGAACTTTACTAGCGATGTTATCACTAATGCAGCAAAACAGCATATTCGCTGCGCTTTTGTTTACATAGAATATCCCGATAGTGCCCACGCTATCATTGCCTTCAATACTACTGATAAAGGGATAGTTTACATAGAGCCCCAAACAGATGAAGTAGTACAACTCAAGGTAGGAGTTCACTATTATCAATGTGTAATACCGGAAGCTGGATATTACTACGGACAACCTAGCTATGATGACACAGTAAAAAAATTCTGTGTGATTTGGTAGCATTAATTCAAGCGGCTAAAAAGAAATTCTGATATCGCGCTATATTTGCACAGACTTAAGACAACGATGCCTTATAAACCCTCAAGCTATTCTGAACTTCTCTCGGGGTTTCACGATTCCGGCAGTCTCTCTCCGTTATCCAGCTTTCTCTGATACTCGTCTAACAAATCGGATTTATCGCAGCTCAGCCAATCGGTAACCTCGTTATCGCCGCTGTCCACAAAGGTGGATTGGGTATTACTGCCATCGACAAAAAACTGCGTGGCGTCCTGTATTACCCACACGCCATTGATTTTCACTTCCGCCCAGTAGTGAGCCGGCGTTTCTTCGGCGACCAGTCTCACCGCTTCGTAATCGTATCTCAATCCCAGCTTCTGGAGTTTAACGTTCAGACGGTCGTACTCATTCGGCGACATCCCGGTGGTATAAAGTATAGTCGGGTCGGTATCGCTGGGCTTAGAAATTGAATTTCTTATGCGGCATTCCAGCCCGTAATATTGCGCTACGGAGCAGTAAACCACCGCAAAGTCGAAGCAGATGCCGTAAACCTTGCCGTTATCGACATGCTCGTTGATAATATCGCGCGACGTGAAAATACCGGGCAGAAAGTAGTTCCACCTGATGGCATCGGAAAAGTCCTCGCCGTGCGGCCCGTAAAGCATATTCTCTTCCTGCCACCTGCGGATAGCATCGGCAATCTCGGACGGGCTCCCCGACAAATCTATTCCCAGCTTCTCGATATCTTCATCTGTGAAAACCGATACGGGACTGCCGGCTTGAAAAAGTTTGGCCTGGGTTGTGGCCGCAGTGGTTTTTGTCGTTGTGGTAGTGACAGGGGTAGTAGTTATTGTTGTGGTTGTGGTAGTAGTACTGGTAGCGGCTACGACTGACGTAGTTGTACTGGTGGTAACAGTAACAGTAGCAGTCGAAGTGGTTGTAGAAGTTGAGGTAACCGCAGGGCTTTTACAACCCGTCAATATCAG
>JAFGHZ010000132.1 GCA_016929875.1 Dehalococcoidales bacterium | reverse complement strand
TCGATTCGCGCCAGTGAAGTCAGACAGGAATGGCAAATGAAACGGCCCTCTCTACCGCAGCCCACGCAGAATCGCGGGAATAAGAGATCGAGTGCCACCCCTTTGAGTTGAATCAATTGAGGAAGCACGCTCACCATCCATTAAGTTCTAAATACTTTCTGGAGTTACTGGCGGGAACGATTATTATTATGCAACGTTCCGCTCATTATCGGCTCATCGATGTAAACGTCGCCGTTCCTGATTTTTAAGTTATAACCGCACGCAGGATTCGTACAAACCCACGCCTTGTATTGAATAGTTGCTCCCTGACTGCCGAAATCTGAAAGGGGTACGAGATCGCCGGTTTTGCACTTCTGGCACTTGGGAAAAGATGATTGTTCCACGAGGTCCACCTCCCAACCTGATTAAATCTTTTTCAGTATACACCCAAATAATAAAGATTTACAAGAACTATTTACATTCTCATCAATGGTTGTTCCGAGCCTCGATTTGTCACAGTCAGCATCCTCTGGTGGGACAGGCGCCCTCGCCTGTCCCTTCTGCCATTCCTTTCTATTGTCGTTGCGAGCCCCGATTCACAACGGGGCTCCTCTCGTTTAAACATCTAAAGACTTTACACTATCAATCCACAACAACAAAATCATTGATATATATTATATACTGTTCGTCTATTACTCTTTCCCAATCGATGTGATTATAAGATGGAAACCCGTAATATTCGTCGTAAGTTATATCAAAATAGTAAAGCGGTATCCCGTCAAAATACTCGCCTCTGCATATTTTAAATAACTCATCAAACAAGTAGTTAATCGTATATTTGCGCCACCATCCGCTTGGTGCTGCCTCGTTTTCCCCTAAAAACACTACCGAGTCTACAAAACCGTCGCGGACACATATCCTCGTTGGGCCATAAACTCCCCACGCATTTAGTTCTTCAAACGTGTAGTCGTAATTCTTGATATTATGTGATTGCCAGAGTATATAGTTTTCATCGAGTTCCTCGATGTACCTACTTTCAATGGTAAAATTGTATTTAACAGAAGTAAATTCAGTGGGCTTACTTGAGGTCTGATTCGAATTGGTGGAAGAGGTAATCGCACCAGATTTACTTGAATTACATGAAATGGAAACCAAGCCGCTTGTTACAGTAGCAAGAAGTATTATAATGACTAAAATAGAATACCTTCTCACAACAGCCGCTCACCCTACAGACTGCCATTATTTAATCACTAACTTATTGTAAAGTCAATGCCATGAGTCAACATTAGTAAAGGTTCTGCTCGGTTTTGGTTGTTTCTTGTCTGGGGATTACTGAACCCGATGGGACTAGGTAGAAGTTCCAGAAGAGGGGGGCGAAAACCCTTCCTCTCGTGAATCTTCCCCGCCCTTGAAGGGCGGGGTCAGGGGTGGGTCGTTGTGTAACTAAAGTCCAGACTGTTATTCAGCCTTTAATTCTGCCCTGCCGAGACACGCATAAATCGCTCCCGCGCTGGTCAATTGACTTTTCATCAAACTGACGGCGGATACATCTATCCCGTGCAGGGCAGCAACAGTAGTACCGGCAAGGACTTTCCCGAGCCTCTGCCTTTCGTTCGCCGAAGCCTCGTTGCGGACACGCCCCAGTGTCAAATGCGGGGTGAACGCCCTCGATTCCCGCGGAAAACCGAGTTGTTCCGTGTTCGCTTCGATTTTTTGTTGCAGTCGACTGATTCGGGCAATCTCGACTTCGACACCCACCCAGACCACCTGCACGCGGTCTAAATTCGGGAAAGCGCCGAGTTCGCGGACTTCCAGCCTGAAAGGAGGAATTCCCGACACCGATTCTTCCAGCGCCAGCATCAGTTCCTCGATGCTTTCCTCAGGGACTTCTCCAAGAAATTTCAGCGTGATGTGAATGCTGTTCGGGTCGACCCATCTCACTACGAGAGGACTACTTTTCTTTAGCTGTGCTTCCAGCTCCGCCAGCTCTTTCTTCAATTCCCCCGGCAATTCTACCGCCATGAAAGTACGAATCAACGCCATAATTTACTCCCATGTGTCATTCTGGAGTCCCGATAAAATCGGGGCGAAGAATCTCAGGGTGGGGATGATATGTCCGGGCAACGCCCCTTTTCTTCAAATGTCATTCGAATAATTTATTTATCCGTAATCCCCAGCAGTCTTTTCGCGTTGCCGCACAGGATTTTCTCTTTTGTCTCCGCCGATAAATCGATACTGTCCATCTCTTTCAAAAGGCGTCGCGGCGGTAACATCGGATAATCGCTCCCGAAGACAATCTTGTCCGCACCCACCAATTGTGCCACTCTACCGTAGATATGCGGCGTGTAAAGAAAAGGTGAAATCGCCGTATCGAAATACACGTTTTTCATCGCCGCTTTCACTTCGGGCATCAAAGAGTAAAAAGGAAAGCCGCCTCCCCAGTGCGCGCAAACCAGCTTCAACTCCGGAAATGTCGTCGCTAAAGCATAAAGCATCTCGGGGGTAACTTTGCCTTTACCTGGATATTCATGCCCCACCGGGTCGGAAGTATGTACCAGCATTATCAGGCCGTGCTCGATAACCATCTTCACCACCGGCTCGATAACTTTCAACCATTTGGAGCGGGGTGAAATATTGTCTAAGCGTAATTCGCCGATGCCTTTGACACCGCCCTCGATACAGCGTTCCAGTTCCCTGAGTGCCGTTTCACCGGCGGAAGGAAGTACACTGCAAAAACCTGTCAGTCGCTTGGGGTAACGGGCAACCGATTCCATAATATAATCGTTGGTTTCCACGCAGAACGCTTGTGTCGACCAGCTGTAGTTAAGAGCCACCGAAAATTCTACCTTATCTTCGTCCATAGCCGTAATCAGATCTTCCGCCGTAGCGACTTTTGTCCTGACACCAGAAAAAAGAGCCTCGAAACTGCGGTCGGCACGCATATAGTCCTGCCGGTTATCCCTGACCTTCGGAGATAAAATATGAGTGTGAAAATCGATAATCATCTGCCCGAATTATAACACTAACACCCCATCATTGCGAAGAGCCCCCATCCCCTGTATTCCCCCCATACCGATGCAAGCTTGTTCCGTACCTGATACGGAATCGGGACCCGGTCACCATAAACTGTCATTCTCTGCGTAAGCAGGGAATCCAGAAAAACAGCCCGAATTTATCCGTGATAGATAATACCCGATTGCGTGACTTTTTGCCGTCTCAATTACCGTAAATTACCGTAAATTCCCATCAGCTTATTTGCGATTGAAATTATATCTACGCTATGATAAACATTAGCAGTCTAGGCAATAGACTGCTAAATATTGAGCGAGGTGAGAGAGGAGAAGTAATATGGCTGTTAAACTTCAACCAATGGGTGACCGCATCGTGGTTAAACCCATGCAGTCGGAAGAAAAAACCAAGAGCGGTATCTATCTTCCGGACACCGCGAAAGAAAAACCCCAGGAAGGCAAAGTCATTGCCGTTGGTCCCGGTAAACTCAACGACGACGGTAAGCGGATTGCAATGGATGTCGCGGTCGGTGACATTGTAATCTACACGAAATACGGCGGTTCCGAAATCAAAATCGACGACGAGGAACTCATCATCATGCGCGAGAGCGATATTCTCGCCAAGAAAGTCAAGAAATAAACTCACAGTTTACAGGAGAAAAAATGGCAAAACAGATTATATTCGGCGAAGAAGTCAGGCATTCCTTGAAAAAGGGTATCGATACCCTGGCGGAAGCCGTCAGAGTGACTCTCGGTCCTAAGGGACACTGCGTCGCTCTCGACAAGAAATGGGGCGCCCCTTCCGTTATCGACGACGGCGTTACCATTGCTAAGGACATCGAACTACCCGATGCGTTCGAAAATATGGGCGCACAGCTGGTCAAAGAAGCCGCCAGCAAGACCAACGACCAGTGCGGCGACGGCACTACCACCTCCACGGTACTGGCACATGCCATCGTCACCCAGGGCTTCAAGAACATTGCCGCCGGCGCGGAATCGATGGCGCTCAAGAGAGGCATCCAGCGGGCCGTCGAGGCAATTACCGAAGAGCTGAAAAAAGCCTCCACCGAGGTCAAAGGCAAGGAGCAAATCGCTCAGGTAGCCACCATCACCGCTAAAGACAAGAAAATCGGCGACCTCATCGCCGAGGTCATGGAAAAGGTCGGCAAAGACGGCGTCATCACCGTCGAAGAGTCCAAGGGTATTTCCTACGAAACCGAATTTGTCGAGGGTATGCAGTTCGACCGCGGCTTTGTCAGCGCTTATTTCATTACCAACGCCGACAAGATGGAAGCGGTCCTCGAAGACCCGTATATCCT
>JAFGHZ010000131.1 GCA_016929875.1 Dehalococcoidales bacterium | reverse complement strand
TGCCACCGGGCGATTAATGCCCACAAATTAACCAGCGTGAGGAAGAGACTGAATGCCACACCCAGGAGTAACCAGGGGGTGGAATCGAACTTGGGCAGGGCCCATTTTTTGGATGTCTTTGTTTCTTTATCGCTCATATGAACCTCATAAAAATAATAGCGGTATTTTATCACAAATCGAAATTCGATTACCTGGACTTATATTTTTTGTTTCTTAGTATGCTCATCACGACCAGAGCAATTATCATTATCACTAGAAAACCCAGTACTGCAAAGACAGACATTTCCGGGCTGATGTCTTTTACGCCGATTCTAGTCAGGTAGCCCATCGTTGTTAAGATACCGTCATATATCATGGAAGTTATCAAAACGGACAGAGCAAATAAACGATAACGAATCTTTAAAGCTCCAGTAGCAACGGTGGTAAACTGCATCAAACCGGGGGTCAATCTCCCGATGACCATCGCGATAACCAGCCACCTCCCGGATTTGCTCTTAATCTCGTCAAGGTGGTGTTGAAACATACTGAAACGCTTGCTCATCCAGCTGGTGATTTTCACGCCTAAAATCCGGCTCAACAAATAAATTCCACTGCCCCCGATAAACCTCCCTACCATGAGCATAGATATGATAAGTAATACAGGCAGAGAAAAAAGACCGGTCTTAGCGACAGTCACAAACAGGATGGTATCCAGCGCAAAAGGTATTGGGATGCCGATATCGGCCATAATAGTCAGCAAAACAATAGCGCCCAACCCCAGCGGATTCTCGATGTTGATGGTGGCGACTAATAATTCGAGTGCATGACCGAGCCATTCAATCATATGATGAAACTTATTACCTCCGTATTATTCCCCCGGAGATTAATACGAACAGCATACAATCTCAGCGATAAAGTATGCAAATCTCAGTAGTGTTTTAGTTGCAAATGTTTTTGTGTTCTGCCGCCTTAACAATGCGGTGAAATCTTTAGTTGATATTTCACTTAAAATGAGATAAAGTCAGGTATGATTTGTCCTGCCTGTAATTCATAATGATAGTGAATCGAAAAACAGCGGAAATGGATATAAGTTGTTTCTGAACACACCCTTGAACAACCGCTATGTGAAGATTATTACAGCAATACAGCCGTTCGCGAGCGCTCCGATTTTTTTCGCGGTGATGCTCGGGAATCCGCCTCTCTGGCTGGCTGTATTGATAGCCGTTTTGCCTTTTTTGGTATTTTTTGTTCTGACCGACAGACTGAGTAAAAGAACGCCGTTCGATATACCTATTGCCATTTTTTTCATCGGCACGATTGTAGGGTATCTGGTATCATCGGACAAATCGATAAGTGCCAATGCTCTCTACACTACCCTTGCCTGTATTTTGTTATATTACGGGCTGGTAAATAACTATCTGTCAGGGCGTGTTTATTGGCTGGTGATGACCGGACTGGGTGGTGTTGTAGTACTGGGTCTGACAATCTGGTACTTTACCATGGATGACGGGAGGGTGCTGTTTTTCAATCGCTGGCTATTCGACCTGACATCGGGTCTACCCGCAATCGGTGGTCCCGTACAAACGATTAACTGGAACCCCGTTGGAGTATTTCTCGGCGTCGTGACAATTTTACCGGTAGCCGTTGCTCTTTTTGCTCATGGTCTATTACGAAGGATTATGCTTGCCGTTGGCATTATCCTGCTTTTGCTGGTTGCGTTAACGGCAAGCGGTAGTGGGTTTCTAACAGTAATTTGCGGCGTGATTGTCATATTGGCTCTCCGTTGGCGGATGACTCTGGGATTAACTATACCGTCTCTTGGTGCCTTGATAGCCTTCGTCGCATTGAACTACTCCCGGTTCGCCTGGCCTGAATATGTTTTTTCGGTACCAAGTTTTTTAGATAGAGTGGATATCTGGGGAAAAACCCTACTTATGCTGAAGGAATCGCCTTTTACCGGACTGGGACTTGGGCAGTGGTTGAGAGTATTCCCAGAGCAATACGGCATTCGCTACGAGAATTACGCTAATGCACACAACTCATATCTGCAATTATATGCGGACACGGGGATTTTAGGCGTAATTGCGCTGGTAGTAGCTGGTATCATACTTGTAAAAATGTACCTGCGGGTCCGGAAAGCGGACAGGAAGATGCCGTGGTACGGTATTTTTATCGGGACGGTGGGGGGTGTAGTGGCGGGGGCTGTCGGTTCGATTTTCGAAGTCATGACCACAGGAGGGTTCGAAACATCCCGGTATTACTACATTGTAATACCGTTCTTATGGGTGTGGGCGGCTTTGTTGGTGGTTAGTTTTGCCCGTTTGACAGCTTCACTCCCCTGCACAAATGGCAAGCAGGACTTACCGCGGACTGCGACGCTCAAGTAATTGGTTAAATTACGGAAACCCCAATGGTCCACCAGGAAAGCCCTGCCTGAAGCTTTAACGACCAGGCGGGAATCGAAAATTACCTTGCCCGAGCGTTTCAGCCGCCGACAGAGGTCGACATCCTCACCGAACCCGAAGTCTTTATTGAAACCGCCAATCATGTGAAAAACCGATGTTTTGACGGCGAAGTTGAAACCGCCGAAATTCCAGAGCCATGGTGCGATTTTGAGGATGATCGGCATTAGTAGCAAACTGACCCTGACCCACCAGCGTACGAACGCCGGCCCGTCGTAAAACTGAAAATGACCGGCAACGGCGATAATTTTTGGGTACCGTCGGAAGAGCTCTTCAATGCGCGAAAGCCAGTCGGGCGGGACGATGGTATCGGCGTCGGTGCTGGCAATAATATCTCCTCTGGCAGCTTCAAAGCCGGCCTGTCTGGCCCGTGCAACCCCCCTTTGCGGCTCGGTAATGGTTCTGGCTCCGAATGAACGTGCAATCTCTGCCGTACGGTCGCCGGGAGTAACGACGACAATTACCTCAAAATCCGAATACGTCTGAGCCTTGATTGCCGTTAGACATTGGGCTAAAAGTTCCTCCTCATTAAATGCAGGGATAACAACCGATATCATCTAAGAATCCTTCGCTGTTCGATTAGTACACAGGATAGTAGTCGGCTACAAAAGTTGTGGTATCAGTTTAACTCCCGTTCGGAGTAAAATCAACTCCTGTTAACGGAGACTAATTATAGTAACTTCTTAGGTATTGTGATAAAATTATCACTATTCGACCTTGGGAATCATCTTCAAAATAAAGGACGGATTGCTGAGGTAAAATGAAAAAACCCGAAAATTGCCCCCCGGTCACTGTACTGATATGCACTCTCAACGAAGAAGAAAGTATACCGCATTTTATAGCGAAGATACCTGAATGGATAGACGAGATTATTCTGGTCGACGGTCATTCCAGCGATGGGACCGTTGAAGTAGCAAGGAAGTTATGTCCCAGAATTAAAATCTTCTATCAACCGGGACAGGGTAAGGGAGATGCTATAAAGTACGGAGTTAAGAATTCGGCAGGAGAGATTATCGTCACACTGGACGCCGACGGTGCTACTAATCCCGATGAAATACTCGATTTCATCAATCCGCTATTAAACGGCTATGATTTCGCTAAGGGTTCACGATTTCTCAAGGGCCGTCCTAAAATGCCGCTTCGCCGCCAGTTCGGCAACTGGGTATTGGCGACTGCCAGCAACATATTAGCCGGGACCAGATATACGGATGTCTGTTCAGGGTACAACGCCTTTTGGAAGAAGGCATTCCAGAAACTTCCTTTACGTAGCAACGGATTTAACATGGAACAAGAAATGAACGTAAAAATCAAGAAGGTCGGCTTAAAAGTCATTGAAATTGCCTGTATCGACCGCGGAAGAATCGGGGGAACCAGTAAGACCAAGGAAGTACAGCAAGGACTGATAGACTTATTTACCATCATCAGGGAGAGTTTCCGTGCATAAGGCGGGCCATGAAAACACTAATTTGCCAGTCGCAAAGACTAGGGTAGGAATAATCGGGCTTGGAAAAATGGGGTTACTCCATGCCACTATTTTGAACACAATCCCCAATGTAGAAACAGCGGCGATATGCGAATCCAAAGCATTATTGACACACTTTGCCAGGAAAGCTTTAAGTAACATCACTGTCGTTGAGAAAGTTCATGATTTAAAGGCCCTCGGGTTAGATGCTGTTTTCGTTTCGACACCGATTCCAAGTCACCACAATATAATCAGTGCTTTATTCGCTATCGGTATCAAGAACATCTTTACGGAAAAAACCCTCGCGTCAAGCGGAGAGGAGTCAAGAAGAATCTGTCAGCTTGCTCCGAAAGGCGATGGTGTAAACATGGTAGGTTATATGGCACGTTTTGCGGTAACTTTCCGTAAAGCGAAGGAACTTCTTGAATCGGGCACTATCGGGGAATTAATATCATTCAAAGGGTATGCCTATTCCTCTGATTTTATCGGTATCCCCGAGAAATCATATTTAAGGGGAGGGGTATTACGAGACCTCGGCTGTCATATCATCGACCTGGCTATGTGGTATTTCGGGGAGTTTTCTCTATCCGATGCGAAGATAGAACCCCGGGAACCGGTCAACGGGGAGAGCAGCGCTGAATTCCAAATTACAGGGAGCAAAGGGATCACAGGACACTTCGATATATCATGGTGCCGTGAAGGTTACCGTATTCCTGATTACGGAATAATCATTAATGGTGCCAGTGGTGTGATAGAGGTAAATAACGATTGTGTTAAGCTGGACATCGATGGTAAAAAACAGGCGTGGTACCGGGCTGATTTGAACGACAGCGTGCCGTTTCTTGTGGGAGCTGCAGAGTATTATCGTGAAGATAGTGCCTTCATCAATGCGGTTCTCGGTAACAATAAAGCCAGCCCCGACTTTTTTGAAGCCGCCAGGGTGGATGGTTTCATCGATGAAGTTAAAATTAAAGCAGGTAGCGCGTGACGATGAAGGGAAAAGTTATTCTGGTGGGCGACAATCCGTTCCACGGTGTCAGTCATTTTTCACAGGAACGAGCGCGTGCCAGAAATGAAAAGATAACAGACCCCCGCTGGGCATCACAAATAGTAGAGACTGCCATAAATAGCGGAGCAGACG
>JAFGHZ010000130.1 GCA_016929875.1 Dehalococcoidales bacterium | reverse complement strand
CCGGGGACAATTCCCGTAGATGCGGTCTATATTGCACCCAACCAGCCCCGTCAGATGACAATGATGCCGGAGATAGACCTCGATGCAGAGATGAAGTCAGGAGTGGACGTGCTCTATGTGACGCGCCCTCAGAAAGAACGGTTCACCATTGAGGAAAAAGAATCAGGTTTACACTTTCCTATCGTCGACCGGAAATTGATGAACAGCCAGGAATTTAAAAAGGCGCTGGTGATGCACCCCTTACCGAGAGTGGATGAGCTGGCTTATGATATGGATTCCGACCCGCGCAGCATGTACTTCAAACAGGCGGCGAGAGGTGTCCCCGTGAGAATGGCCCTTATCGCTCAGCTACTCGGTGTGAAAGAACCCCCGGTTTCCAAAGAGCCTGTAGCGCCGGAGATCGACTATCCTTTGTATCAACGCGGCTATGGTGTAAAGTGCTCCAATCCGCGTTGTGTTACGTGGCAGAAGACCGAGGGAAATTATCTCAAACCCGAGTTTAAGATAGTCGGTTTCGCCCCCCTGACTTTCCGGTGTGTGTATTGCGAGCATGGCACCGAGCCGAAGTATGTCGCCAGCACGGAATGGCACCAGGGGATGGTCGAGTATAAGAGATACCATCGTGCGAATAGCCACCTGGCAAAGAAGATCAGGCCTGAAAATCTTATTGCCTTCGACTCGGCGGAGGAAGCCGAGGCCCAGGGATTCAAACCGGGCCGTTATGCCTGTTCGAAAGCTGAAAAGGGAAAGACAAAGGAATGACGAAAGGGTTGCTAATCAGAGGGGGACGAATTATCGACCCTTCTCAGAAAATCGACGGTACAGGCAGTCTCCTCATCAGGGAAGGTAAAATCGTCTGGCAAGCTCAGGGAGAGTTTTTCCCTCCGGGATGGGAGAACTATAATGTTTTACTCGTCAACGGATTAGTAGTCTGTCCGGGATTTATAGATTTTCATTGCCATCTGCGAGAGCCGGGTTTTGTAGCTAAAGAAACCATTGCTACCGGCATACAGGCGGCATCGAAAGGCGGTTTTACGACGATCTGTTGTATGCCTAATACCGACCCGCCGATGGACAGTGAAGAAACAATAAAATATGTGAAATCGAAAGCCGATAAAGAAAAGGGTGTCGTGGTTCTGCCAATCGGGTGTGTTACTGTCGGCAGAAAGGGTAAAACGCTGGTAGATATGAAAGCCCTGGCGAAAGCCGGGGTGGCAGGATTCAGCGATGACGGCGAACCCGTGAAAACTGCGGCATTGATGAAAGAAGCGTTGGTGCAGAGCCGCGAGCTGGGTTTGCCGGTAATCGACCATTGTGAGGAGCCGGTCGGCGGTGCACCCGAGGGGGAGGAAAGGATTGTTGCCCGCGACATTAAACTGGCGGAGAAGACGGGCGGCTGGGTGCATATTGCCCATGTCAGCACTGCTGGTGCGGTCCAGTCGATTCGTAAGGCAAAGGCGAAGGGCATCAAGGTAACGGCAGAGGTAACGCCGCATCACCTGACACTGACGAAAGATGCCGTAAAAAAATACGGGACGCTGGCGAAAGTGAACCCACCGCTACGAACAAAGCGTGACGTGCAGGCGTTGATTCAGGGATTGAAGGAAGGCGTCATCGATATTATCGCTACCGACCACGCACCGCATACCGCTGCCGACAAACAGGGTGATTTTGCCTCGGCGGCGGCTGGCATCAGCGGGTTCGAAACGGCATTGAGTAGCCTGATGGGACTGGTGCACAGCGGTGCCCTGACGATGAACGAGGTGATTGCCTGTCTGACAATCAAGCCGGCGCAAATTCTGGGAAAACAACTGGGTAGTCTGGCGGTGGGTATGACAGCCGATATCACCGTCTTCGACCCGGATAAAGAATGGACGGTCAATGTTAAGAAGTTTGCCTCCAAGGGAAAAAATACTCCGCTGGCAGGCTCGGTACAGAGAGGCAAGGTACTGGTAACCATCTCCGCCGGGGAGCATTTCGTCTGGGGAGGATGAGATTAAATTGAAACAGGACTCTGCTAAAATTCTATCCAATCAGGAAGTAATGCCCGGCGTTTATCTGATGTGGCTGAGGTCTCCTGAAATAGCCCGTCAATCATTGCCCGGACAGTTCTTGATGGTAGGTTGCGGGGAAGAAACGGTCTTACGGCGTCCCATCAGCGTGCATAATGTCGAGGGCGATAAAGTTGCCCTGCTGTTTCTGGTAGTCGGGAAGGGAACGGAATGGCTGTCGCATCTTAAAGACGGCGATGCGCTGGATATTATCGGCCCGCTGGGCAATGGCTTCACTACATCAGGCGAAGATAGAAATGTTTTGCTGGTCGCCGGTGGAATCGGGATAGCACCACTCCGTTTTCTAATCGATAAAATTAAGGATTCGTGCAGGCAGGTTACGTTGCTGCTGGGTGCTGCCACGGCGGTGAAGCTTTATCCGAAAGAACTCCTGCCTCGCGAAGTCAATCTAGCAGTCGCTACGGAAGACGGTTCGGCAGGATACAGAGGAATGGTAACGGCGCTTGTCCCGAATTCTATTACTGCGGCCGACCGGGTGTTCGTCTGCGGCCCGATGCCGATGCTGCGTTATATTGCGGAAAACCAGAGGCAGTTGATGCTGATGGGCAAGCAGGTCTATCTATCTCTGGAAATGAGAATGGGTTGCGGGCTGGGCGTTTGCTACGGCTGTACCATCCGCACGAAGAATGGGTTGAAACAGGTCTGTAAAGACGGTCCCGTGTTTCCGCTCGATGAGATTGTCTGGGACGAAATGGCGCGCCTGTAGAGACGTACGATGATAGTGACGAATGAAATCAGTCTGCGGACACAGGGCGATACCGATATCATCGACATTACTGCCAGGGTACAGAAGATTGTAACCGATTCCACGATTAACAATGGTATTGCGACCGTTTTTGTCGCTCACTCCACGGTAGGGATTACGACCATCGAGTTCGAGCCGGGGCTGGTAGCGGACCTGCAGAAGGTCTGGGAAAAGCTGGTGCCGAAAAATATTCCCTATGACCATGACACACGCTGGGGCGACGGCAACGGTTATGCTCACGTAAGGGCTTCTCTAATGGGCGCTTCACTAACGGTACCTTTCACCGACAGGAAATTAACGCTCGGTACCTGGCAGCAGATTATTCTGGTGGACTTCGATAACCGCCCGCGGAGCCGGACGGTGATTGTGCAGGTGATGGGCGAGTAAGGTCTCTCTTTTTAGAATTACTGTGGTTTGTGCATAAAAACCCAATTTTAAGTTCCAATACCCAATAGTCAGGCAAGTGTTCAGCACCCCTCTTGAATTTCCTATTGATGGCGGAGAAGAGACGAAATCATGGCGTAATGATGAGTACTCGTCTTGACGGTAAATTCGGTGGAGACGTATAATTAAGATAACCAATCTATATCGGAAGGTGATACGAAATGGCGAATCAGATAGGCAAAAAATATCAATGTACCAAGTGCGGGACCGAATTCATCGTGACCAAACCCGGAGCAGGGACTATTACCTGCTGCGGTCAGCCGATGGAACTGAAGAAATAACCTATTTCACTGAAGGAGAATTTGCACATGGCAAGCCAATTAGGTAAAAGATATAAGTGTGAAGTCTGCGGCACTGAGGTGCTCTGCATCAAGAGCGGAGCCGGACAGGTTACCTGCTGCGGTAAAGAAGTAAAGCTCCAGCAAGTCAAATCTATTCCTTCCACTGACTAAAACCTATTTGTTGTTTTGAATCAGCGAGAAGAACTCGGCACGGCTGGCTGCTTTCTGTCGGAAAGCCCCTCTAATCGCCGAAGTTACAATATTGGTACCCGGTTTTTTCACACCGCGCATCACCATACACAGGTGTTCCGCCTTAACTACCACTGCCACTCCCTGAGGTTGAATACCTTCCATAATCGTATCTGCAATCTGTGAAGTCATTCTTTCCTGGATTTGCGGTCTTCGTGAGATAATATCCACTACCCTGGCAAATTTACTGATGCCGATGACTCTCCCGGCAACATCGGGGATGTAACCGATATGCACCACGCCGTAGAATGGCAGAAGGTGGTGCTCGCACATCGAATAGAAGGGGATGTCTTTCACGATGACCATCTCGCGGTGGCCGAGTTCGTAGCCTACTTTCAGCTCTTCTCTGGGGTCGATATCCATCCCGGCGAAAAGCTCGGAGTACATCTCGGCGACGCGCCTCGGCGTACCCGCCAGGCCTTCTCTCTTCGGGTCTTCACCGATGGCGGTGATAATCGAGGCGACCGCTTTTTTGATTTCTTCTTCGTTGACCATTCGAGCCCTCCATCAGGTAATGACAGATTTAGACAATTATACATCATGCGGTATATTTCGGTATGACTTCAACTTACTTTTCCACCGGAGCATAACAGCACTCAGCGCAAGACCGATTATCATCAGTATCAGACATGTAATAAAAGCCGTCTGGTATTTTTGGGTAGCATCGAAGATAGCACCGGCAATCGGCGGGCTGGCGGCAAATCCAACCGTAGAAACCAATCCCATAATCGACATTATAGACCCCAGGGAACGCGTGCCGAACAGCATAGCAGGAACGGCTGTTTCCAGCGGGACAGTTGCACCGTAGGCAAGCCCGAAAATGACCGTAAAGGCGTAGAATGCCCATGCCGATGGAGATACTACCAGGAAGACCAATGCTACGGTAGCGACGGCGAGTCCGATGACCAGAGCCTTCAGCGAACCTATTTTGTCGGAGATGAAACCGATTGTCAATCGGGGAAAAACACTGATTCCGCTAATAATCGATATCGTGCTGGCGGCTATTATCGGTTGTATCTTTATATCCTGTGCATGGGCGATAATATGGATGAATACTACGTTGAGAACGGCGTAAAAGCAAAAAAATATCAATCCTGTGAGCCAGAACCCCGATGTCCTGACAGTTTGACGGAGCGTTAGCCCCACGACGGACGGTGCCGTCTTTTTCTTTTCATCCACTACGGCTGTTTCACCATACGGTAGCAGCCCTAAATCCTCGGGCTTATTTTTTAGAAGCTGTGCCAGCGGGATAATGAGGACTGCGTTGACGATGCTCATGACCACGAATGTCCAGCGCCAGTCCAGCCAGTCGATCAGCAATTGAGTGACCGGCGGCCAGACAACGGAGCCGATGCTGAAACCGGTGATAGTGATGCCGATGGCGGTGGTCATTTTTGTTTTGAACCATCTGGGGATGGTGGACATCAACGGGAGGTAAGCAGAAGCACTGGCAGAACCCATCAAAACACCCCAGATTGCGTAAACATGCCATAGTTCTCGGACCTGCGTCATCAGCAAAAATCCGACTGAGGTCATGACGGCGTAAATCGTAACGAATAAGCGGGGGCCGTACTTATCGCTCAATTTGCCGATGAAAATCGCTAAAACCGCCCCGGCGATTGTTGCAATAGTAATGGCAATAGACAGGGAGCCTCTTTCCCATTTGAACTCATCCGTCAGCGGTAGTAAAAACACCCCGAATGTGCTTATCCTTAAGGCTACCATTGCCAGAAGGAAAGAGGACAAATAGACCATCACCCAACTGTAGTGCAGTTTTTTCAATCACACCACTCATTTCTGAAATATCGCCACGGGTGTGCGTGCAAGTGAAGGGCTATCTTCAGAATATTATTTCCAGCCCAGTGTTTCCAGGACGGCTTTTTCGGTTGCCGGGACTTTGATGAAATTGCCGGCGCCTTTCAGGGCGGTATCGGCGTCTTTCAGTCCGTTGCCCGTTACGATGCAGACGATTTTTTTACCGGAGAAGTCTTTACCCTGTCTTTTGAGCTTGAGCAAGCCTGCCAGCGGCGTAGCCGAGGCCGGCTCGCCGAAAATGCCTTCTTTCTCCGCCATCAGGTGATACGCGGCGAGGATTTCATCGTCGCTGACCATATCGATGATACCGCCGGACTCGTCGCGGGCGGCGACCGCTTTCTGCCAGCTTGCCGGGTTGCCGATTCTGATGGCAGTGGCGATAGTCTGCGGTTTCTCGACGATTTGATTACGGACGATGGGCGCGGCGCCTTCCGCCTGGAACCCCATCATTTGGGGCAGCTTCTTCGATTTCCCGATTTTGTTATATTCCACGTAGCCTTTCCAGTAAGCGGTGATGTTGCCGGCATTACCGACGGGTATGAAATGGAAGTCGGGCGTGTCGCCCAGCATATCGACAATCTCGAATGCGGCGGTCTTTTGCCCTTCGATTCGATACGGATTTACGGAATTGACCAGTGTTACGGGATAGGTCTCCGTCAGCTTTCTGACAATCTGGAGCGCCTGGTCGAAATTGCCGTCGATACTGATGATTTTGGCACCGAAGACGATTGCCTGCGCCAGCTTGCCGAGGGCGATTTTACCCTCGGGGACCATAATAATGGCTTGCAATCCGCAGTAGGCGGCATAAGCGGCGGCGGAGGCGCTGGTATTGCCGGTGGAAGCGCACATCACAGCTTGACTGCCTTCCTCGACGGCTTTAGCGACGGCGACCACCATCCCGCGGTCTTTGAAGGAGCCGGT
>JAFGHZ010000129.1 GCA_016929875.1 Dehalococcoidales bacterium | reverse complement strand
CGCTATTTAGAATTATTATCAGTTAAAAGTTTACAAACAGAATAACTGACAAATTATAACACTACGAAAGTGATATATCCATGTTTGCATATGAATAAAAAAGGGGAGCATTTCTGCTCCCCTCTAAGAATTAAACTATTATCGGATTACCACTGCACGAACATCGGCATCACGACGTGCAGGTAATTGTCCGCGCCCACCGGCTTGAGAACACCGGGGCTGGACGGGTTGGTCGTTTCCAGAGTTACCTTAGCTTCTTTCAGCACGCTCAGCACATCGGTCAGGTACTTGCCGTTGAAGGCGATTTTGGCTTCCTCTCCTTCGACCATGGCGTCGATTTCACCGATATCTTCGCCGAGTTCCTCTGATTTTGAGGACACGGTGATTTTGCCCGGGGTCAGTTCGCTTCCCGGCGTCATTATAAGTCTGACGATACCGCTGCCGTCGCGGGCAAAGATAGAAGCCATTTTGCAAGCCCTCAGGAAATCGGCAACATTGACGGTGGCTTTAGCGGCAAAGCTTTGTGGAATTAATTGTGAATACTTGGGGAATGTACCCTGGACCAGTTGGGACACAAGCTCTGTTTTCTTCATGTGGAACATTACCTGGCTCTTGTTCGGGTTGACCGTCAGACCGATGGTCTCTTCATCGTCGCCGATGAGCCGGTTCAGCTCGTTTAATGTTCTTGCCGGAATGATGACCTCGGCTTTTTCTTTGACGGCGGTCGCCAGGGGCATCCTGAAAACTGCCAGGCGGAATCCGTCCGCGGCGGCGAGTGTAACCAGATTGCCCTCGAATTGAGCGTCCACGCCGGTCAGTACCGGGCGGGATTCCTCGGTGGCGGCGGCAAAGCCGACATCGTTAATGCCCTGTCGCAGGGCAGAAATTTCAACTTTGGTCTTGATGCCTTCGTCCACTTTCGGGATGGGCGGAAAGTCTTTGGCATCGACGCCGCTGATACGTGCTTCGTAGCGGGCGCATTTCAACTCCAGTGTTTTGCCGACCAGTTTCATTTCGACTTTTTCACCGGCCGGTAAGGAATTGACGAATTCGGTCAGCAATCGAGCCGGTACGGTGATGGCGCCTTCTTCCTCTACTTTGGCACCGACCCAGTGACTGATAGCCATTTCCAGGTTGGTAGCAACCATTTTGAGACGCGAGTCGTCGGTCGCCAGCAACACATTATTGGTAATTGGCAGTGTCGTCCGGGTAGCAACCGCTCTGCCGACAATACCAAGTCCCTTGCTCAAATTTTCTTGCAAACATGATAGTTTCATACTTCTTCCTCTCTGCTGAATATTAGGGTGTAGTGTAGTAGTATATAACAATTGCGGGTGATGTACAAGATGTTTTTTTAACGACTTTGTTTTAGTGGCTTTTTTAGCTGCCCAACGACCCACACCTTTGTCTCCCGATTCACTTAGTTCATACGGGATTCCGTATGAGTTTGACGAATCGGAACCCGCCCTATTAGGGCGGGGAACGATTATGAGAGGAAGGGTTTTCTCCCTTCCTCTTCTAGAACTCCTGCCTGGGGCGAAAATTTTTGTGTTTAACTCGTACACCCTAAACCATACCAGCGAAGGCTGGTATCCAGAAGTTTATCACTGGATCCCGATTTGCATCGGGATGGAAATGGAGTATACCAAACTATGATTTCTCTCCGGCCAGTTTCTGCAGTACCAGTCGGGCTTTCTGTGCCGCATGGCCGCGGTGACTGACTTTGTTTTTTACGTCGGGCGGCAACTCCGCCATCGTCTTGCTGAGCTCGGGGAAGTAAAAGATGGGGTCGTAGCCGAAACCGTGCTCGCCTTGAGGCTTAAAAGTGATGAAACCGTAGCATTTACCCGACCGGAATTTCACCGGTCCTTCCGGGCTGGCGATAGCAATCACACAGACAAAACGGGCGGTACGTTTTTCCCGGGAGACGTTTTTAAGTTTGGACAGCAGGTAATTTACTCGCTCTCTGTCCGAGGCATCTTTACCGGCGTAGCGGGCGGACATCACACCGGGCTCTCCGTTCAGGGCATCGACTTCCAGTCCGGAATCATCCGCCAGCGACAGAATACCGCTCTCGTTAGCCAGAGTAACTGCTTTGAGACGGGCGTTTTCCCTGTAGGTTTTACCGGTTTCCTCCACCTTGATTTTAATGCCAAGTTCGGTGGGAAGCATCAAATCGAAAGGAATGCCCCGCAAAAGACTGCGGTACTCGCGCAATTTGCCGAGATTATTGGTCGCCAGCAGCAGTTTCGGTTGCAAGTGCGTCTCCTGATTAGAGGTGATTTCAGACGCAGTTTAACAACTCGGGAGATTGGTGTCAAATCTGTGTCCGATTCTCAATGTTGACATTAGTGTAAAGAGTGCTAGAATTGTTTTCAGAAGTCGATTTTTGGAGACAAAAATGACTGATACTATGAATAATCGCCAGCCCAAGAAAGTAAAAAAATGGGTAATGGTTCTCCTGATTATCGGGGAGGTTTTGTTTTGTTTGGCGATTATGTGGGCGATGTGGTTTTATCTTTTTCGCAACATATCATCGTTGTTGGGATATCTCTTTTTATCTTTATGTGTGGTGTTCTTCCTGATTGCAGGTGTTGTCATCTATCTCAGCAGGCGGTGGATGAGGAGACGATTGCAGGGCCAGGAAAAAACCGAACCCGTCGAGGACTTTATAAACTATGATGAAGTCAGAATTGATGAGGAAATCCGTAAATACTTACGTACGGCGAAAATTTTCTATGCACTGTCGTCTGCTTTAATGTTTTTGGTATTGCTGGTTGTTTTGGATATTTCCTTTATAAGTCGTGAGATAATTCCTATCCCTGTTATCGATGCCGACAATCTCAATATTATTTCAATCATAATGGCTGTCCTGGCAATTATTTTTTTGCTGGTGGCATACCGACTTCCGCGTATGTGGCTTAATCTGTACAAAAAGATGGCACAGAAACGAAAACCCGGAGTAGGGAGCAGACTGGCAAGCGCTATCTTTTTTGTCTCAAAAATTCGCTGGGGCATGCTGATAGGTATCTTTAGCATCGGGGTAATTCTTAGTTTGTTCGGTGTTAAATGGCAGATTACGCTGCCGTTCCTTGTTGTTCCCGGTGTTTTGTATACACTGATTTTCCCCTCAAAGAAAAAGTGGAAGAAGATGGCGCAGGAGATTGTCGGGAGTTTTCCGAAAGAGACTGTAAAGGAAGGCGATGTCCAGTGACAGATAAACTGGTTACTATAGCTACATTCAGGTTTCGAGAAGAAGCATATCTCAGCAGGGGGAAGCTCCAATCCGAGGGGATTGTCAGTTTCGTTACCGGAGACCATATCGATGCAGCGAGATATCCTTACAATCTTATCAAATCGTTAGATGTTCCTATCGAATTGCATGTTAGAGAGTCCGAAGCTGAAGCGGCGATTCGCATTCTTAAGGAGTCAAACACTGCAGGAGTAACTTATGTTGCTGAAGGAAATATTGCTAAAGAAAATGTGAAAAAATGCCCCGCGTGTCAGTCGACGGATATAGGTGATAACAGAACATTGGTACAAAAGATATTCAACTTTTTCCTTCTCGGGATTCTATATCAGCCGTATCCCAGAAAAAATTTGAAGTTTAAATGTAAAAAGTGCGGTTACGAATGGAAAGAAGGGGAACGATAGTGCTGATGCACTAGCCCAGTATCAAATTATCGATCAGCCGTGTCTTGCCGAATTTGATTGCCATCGAAACCAATGCCGATTTTTCAATGGTCCGCAGTTCTTCCAGTGTCTCCGTGTCGGCGATGCTGATGTAGTCGATATTCGCCAGCGGCTCTTTTTTAATGAGGGTGGTCATCTGTCCCAGTATGACAGCGGCGTTCCTTTCCCCGTGTGAAAAGAGGTCTTTTGCCAGCATCAATGATTTGTATAGAACCGGCGCCCCCTTTCTCTGCTCCGGGGTCAGGTAGACATTACGACTGCTCATTGCCAGGCCGTCAGGTTCACGGACAGTAGGGCAAACAACCACTTTGAGATTCATATCGAGGTCTTTCGCCATTTTCTTGATGACCAGAGCCTGCTGGGCGTCTTTCTGTCCGAAGTAAGTGTTGTCCGGGCGGACGATATTGAAGAGCTTGTTAACAATGGTGGTCACGCCGCGGAAATGAGTCGGACGGGAACTGCCTTCCAGCGGCTTGGTGAGCTTATCGACTGTTACCCATGTATCGTATCCCTGCGGATATATCTCCTTGTCGGAAGGGAAGAAAACGATATCCGTGCCTTCTTTCTCCAGCATCGACAGGTCGCGATTCAGGTCACGGGGGTATTTCGAGAGGTCTTCCGTAGGCGCGAATTGGGTGGGATTGACGTAGATGCTAACCACTACCGACTTGTTTTCTTCTCCGGCTTTTCTGACGAGGGACAGATGCCCTTCGTGGAGGTAACCCATCGTGGGGACGAAACCGACAGACCCTTTTAGTTTGAGCCTGGCGGCTTTCATTTCGGCGATGGTTTCAATGATTTTCATAGTTTAACAGTTTTTCTACTGGATCCCGACTAGAGTTTACCCTGAGCGAAGCGTGAGGGTCGGGATGGAGTTATGGCGTTGAATTGCCACGTCAATTATTTTTTCTTTAGTTCCTCGAGGGCGCTTTCATCCATCGGGAAGCTGTTTTGCTCGGCAGGGAATTTGCCGGCCTTCACTTCCTCAAAATACTGGGTGATGGCACTTGACATAATATCGACAAGCTTGGCATACTGCTTGGCATGCTTCGGGACGAAATCCGAGAACATCCCGAGTATGTCGTTGATGACCTGTACCTGTCCGTCGCAGCTGGCACCGGCACCGATGCCGATGGTGGGGATTTTCAGTTTCTGCGTGATGAGGGTTGCCAGCGGGGCAGGGATGGTCTCGAAGACCACGGCGAACACTCCCGCCTGTTCCAGAGCCAGAGCGTCGTCGAGAAGCTTTTTGGCGGCTTCCGGGGTTTTGCCCTGTATTTTGTGCCCGCCGAACTGGTTAATGGATTGCGGAGTCAACCCGATGTGTCCCATTACGGGGATGCCGCATTCCACGATTTTTCTGACTTTGTCGGCGACATTGACACCGCCTTCGAGTTTAATTGCCTGAGAACCGGCTTCCTGCATGAAGCGGGCGGCGTTTCTCAGGGCGTCTTCGACAGAGATGTGATAACTCATAAACGGCATATCGCCGACTACCAGCGCGTGTTCTGTGCCCCGTACCACGGCTTTGGTGTGGTGAATCATAATGTCCATTGTGACGGGGATGGTGTTTTCGTAGCCGAGAATGACATTGCCCAGGCTATCGCCGACCAGAATGAGGGGGATACCGCACTTGTCGACGATTCTGGCAGTGGGGTAATCGTAAGCGGTGAGCATGGTGATT
>JAFGHZ010000016.1 GCA_016929875.1 Dehalococcoidales bacterium | reverse complement strand
CTATTCAAACCCTTCGTAATGCGCCGTTTGATTGAACAGGGACTGGCGCACAATATCAAAAGCGCAAGGAGACAGGTAGAAAGGGCAAAACCGGAAGTCTACGACATACTGGAAGAAGTCGTCAAAGAACGCCCTGTCTTGCTCAACCGCGCGCCGACCCTGCACCGTCTGAGCATCCAGGCTTTCGAGCCGGTACTCATCGACGGAAGCGCCATTCAAATTCATCCGCTTGTCTGTTCGGCATTCAACGCCGACTTCGATGGCGACCAGATGGCCGTCCATCTGCCTCTTTCCCGAGCAGCAGTCAAAGGCGCCAGAGAACAAATGTTAAGCATCCACAATATGCTTTTACCGTCCTCCGGCGACCCGGTGGTTACCCCGACTCTGGATATGGTTCTGGGGTGCTACTACCTGACCAACATCAGGCCGGGAGCCAAAGGGGAAGGCAAGATATTCGGCAATTTCGAAGAAGTAAAACTTGCTTACGACCTGGACGTCATCGACCTGAAGGCGGAAATAGAAGTCAGAGCCCCTGATAGCGACGGTAAGCGAATTAAAACCAGTGTCGGAAGAATTATCTTTAATGAAGCCTTCCCGAATGAAATCGGTTTCCGCAACTATACAGTGGACAAATCAAGTCTCAAGAAGGTGGTCGCCGATTGTTCCAAGATACTGGGCGACGAAGATATGGCGGCAGTAATGGATAGAATTAAAGAGATGGGTTTCCGCTTTGCCACCAAATCCGGTACGACCATCGCTATGAAAGATATAGAGGTACCTAAAACAAAACCCAAGCTCCTGTTGGAAGCAGAGGAAAAGACCGCCCTCATCGAAAACCAGTATGAAAACGGGCTGATCACCGAAGACGAAAGGTACGATGAAGTAGTCAGGGTCTGGATGGAAACTACCGACAAGGTTACCGAAGCGACACAGAAAAGCCTCGACCCATTCAGCGGAATCTATATGATGGCAACATCGGGAGCGAAAGGTAACATAACTCAAATCAGGCAGATGGCGGGTATGCGTGGCTTAATGACCAACCCTTCCGGCAAAATCATCGACTTTCCTATCAAGGCAAGCTTCAGCGAAGGTCTCAGCGTGCTGGAATATTTCATATCGACACACGGCGCCCGGAAAGGTCTAGCAGACACCGCTTTGAGAACATCGGAAAGCGGCTACCTTACCAGACGACTGGTCGACGTCGCACACGACTGCATCACCCTCGAAGAGGATTGCGGTGTACTGGACGGTATATGGCTATCTGAAGCGAAGAGCGGAGAATTGCTCCCCTCCCTCAGTGAACGTATCATCGGGCGGTTTGCTGCCAGCGACATCGTCGACCCGAAAACAGGAGAAATCATACTCCAGCGTAATGAAGCAATCGACGACAAGAAAGCCAGCCAGCTTACCGCGGCAGGCGTTAAAAGCGTTCACGTCCGTTCACCGCTCAGTTGCCAGGCAAAACAGGGCCTCTGTCAGAAATGTTACGGACGCGACCTTGCCAGAGGAAAAACTATCGGTTTGAATAGCGCCGTAGGCATCATTGCAGCTCAAAGCATCGGCGAACCCGGTACGCAGCTGACATTAAGGACTTTCCACACCGGCGGCGTAGTCGGACTGGATATCACGACCGGTCTTCCCAGGGTAGAAGAGTTATTCGAAGCAAGAGTTCCGAAGAACCAGGCCATTATCTCAGAAATAAACGGCACCGCCGAGGTGTCTCAGACCGACGACGGGCAGACTATCAAAATCTCCAGCAGTGAAACCTTCCGCGAAGAGCTTCAATTACCGAAGGGCTGGAAACTCGCAGTGAAAAACAAACAGCAGATAGAGATGGGGACCGTACTCGCTACTCCTCCGACTGAAACCCGGAAAACTAAAGCCAAGGGAGAGAAGGAGTCCAAAGAGGTTGCAGTGCCCGATGAAAACAAGGCGGTCGTCTCCCCTGTAGCAGGAACTGTGGTTATCGCGGGTAGCAAGCTTTCCGTCGCGTATGAAGAAAAAGACGAGAGGGTATATCAGATATCGTCAGCCACCCGTCTTCGCGTTCAATCCGGCGACAAAATTGTAGCAGGGCAGCAACTCACCGAAGGACAACTCAATCCTCAGGACATCCTGAACGTTTCCGGTAAAGAAGCTGTACAGAGATATCTGGTCGACGAAGTGCTGAAGGTTTACCGTTCACAGGGCGTAACCATTAACGATAAACACATCGAAACCATCGTGCGCCAGATGCTTTCTAAAGTACGCACCGACTCTTCGGGAGATACCGAACTTGTACCGGGAGAACTGGTAAATCGGTTCCAATACGAAGATATCAATGCGAAAGTACTGGCAGAAGGCGGCGAACCGGCCACGGCACACCCGGTACTTTTAGGCATCACCCGAGGGGCGCTCAGCACCAGCAGCTGGTTGGCGGCCGCATCCTTCCAGGAAACGACCAAAGTCCTGACCGAAGCCGCAATCAAGAGAGCCAGCGATCGGTTAGTGGGTCTGAAAGAGAACGTTATCATCGGCAGACTGATACCGGCCCGTTACAAGCCGATTTCAGAGATGATACCCGCACCGCCGACAACACTGGAAGAAGCCCTGGAAAAGATAGACGAAGAAGCGAGCATCAGACTGGACGAGAATATCGAAGAAGAGGACGACCTGGCATTAGCCCCCGAGCCGGAAGATAATATGTCCGATAACTTCGATGACGATGCAGACGAGTAAGCAAAACCTCCCTCTATTAATTTTATCAAGCGTCCCGATTCTATCGGGACGCTTTCTTTTGTCCGACACAATCAAAACTCCGTTCCCGTGTTATGATATAATACCGCCATACAGAAATATCGAAGCGAGGGCAGAGACATCGCACGCGTCATATCAGGAAAACCAACAGCTGAAGATAACCCCCTGGACATGAGCCTCCGCCCGCGACAGATGACGGACTTCATCGGGCAAAACAAGGTCAAGGAAAACCTGCTCATTGCGATTGCCGCCGCCAAAAAACGGGGAGAGGCTCTCGACCATATGCTGCTTTACGGGCCTCCCGGACTGGGAAAAACCACCCTCGCCTATATTGTCGCCGCCGAACTGGGAGTGCAAATCAGAATCACTTCGGGGCCTGCCATCGAACGCACCGGCGACCTCGCTGCCATACTGACCAACCTGAAAAAGCAGGATGTCCTGTTTATCGATGAAATCCACCGTCTCAGCCGGGCGGTGGAAGAAATCCTTTACCCGGCAATGGAGGATTCCGCTCTCGACCTCATTATCGGGAAAGGCCCCGGTGCGAGGAGCCTGCGGCTTAACCTGCCGCCGTTCACCTTAATCGGAGCGACGACACGCTATGCTATGCTCAGCGCGCCCCTGCGCGACCGTTTCGGGAGCGTCTATCACCTCGATTTTTACGACCGTGAAGCCATCCGGATAATCGTCAAGCGCTCCGCCCGGATTTTGCAGGTCAAAGCCGAAGCCGGCGGGCTGGAAGAAATCGCCAGCCGCGCACGGGGGACACCCCGCGTGGCAAACAGGCTGCTCAAGCGGGTCAGGGACTTTGCCGAGGTAAAGGCAAACGGCATTATCACCAGAGAAGTCGCTATCGAAGCCCTGTCCAAACTTGAGGTCGACCCCATCGGACTGGACGACCTCGACCGCAAGGTATTGCATACCATCATCGAGAAATTCAACGGCGGACCGGTAGGACTGGAAACAATCGCCGCTTCTATCAGTGAAGAATCGGATACGATTATGGATGTTTACGAGCCTTTTCTATTGCAGTTGGGGTTTATCGACCGTACACCGCGCGGCAGAGTAGCCACGCCGCTTGCCTACCAACACCTGGGCATTCCTTACAACAAGGACAAATCTTCGCAGCAGACTCTCTTGTAGGAACGGACGTAATGACGGAACAACCTACCCTGACGACAAAACGTCTCATTCTGCGACCTTATACTTTGAGTGACGCCCAGGAAATTCAGAGACTCATCGGCGACCGAGTTGTTGCAGACACATTACTTAACGTCCCTTATCCATATGAAGATGGTATGGCAGAGGACTGGATAAGCAAAAGCGAGAGTATATTCGAGGAAGGCAAATCCGTTCACTTTGCCATCACCCAACGCGAACAAGAGTATCTCATCGGAGGCATCGGGCTAAACAACATCAATCATATATACGAAAATGCCGAAATGGGATACTGGATCGGCAAACCTTACTGGGGAAACGGCTACTGTACGGAAGCCGCTAGGGCTGTTGTAAAATACGGGTTCGACGCGCTCGGCTTGAGCCGTATCTATGCACATCATTTCACCCGTAATCCCACCTCCGGTAGGGTGATGCAGAAAGTCGGAATGAAGCATGAAGGGCACCTGCGTCAAGCCGTAAAGAGATGGGACAAATTCGAAGACCTGGAAACCTACGGAATACTGAAAAGTGAATTCAGGGATTAATGCGAGCGAGTTTATAACTCGCTCCTACAGATAGCAAAAAGTAGAGCCGTCCTTGCAATAAGGACGGCTCTTTAAGCAATCTCTCTATTATTTAGTTTTACTGGCAATTGCGGGGCTGGATTCTGCTACGGATCTGCTGTTGTATGGCATTTTTAATTCCGCCGGCTCCCAGACCGGGCATAACTTTGTCCACAGCTGAAGGTCTCTGCCCCCACCAGGATGAGATCTGGTCGGCTTCGTCCTG
>JAFGHZ010000128.1 GCA_016929875.1 Dehalococcoidales bacterium | reverse complement strand
GGCATGAATTCTTCGGGAAGGTCATGGCTGACTCCGCCGATACGCATGTAATTGTAAGTAAGTCTTTGCCCACACACCATCTCGAAAAGGTCCAGTAACTTCTCCCTTTCTCTGAACATGTACAACACGGGTGTCATAAAAGCACCCATATCGTTCAGCAAAAATCCGACCGCCATCAGATGACTGGAGATTCTCATCAGTTCCGCCATCATCACGCGGATATATTCCGCTTTTTCGGGGACGCTTATACCTGCCAGTTTTTCCACTGACATGACATAGGCTTGATTGTTGGACATGGAAGCCAGGTAATCCAGTCTGTCGGTCAGGACGATACACTGCGGATAAGTCATGGACTCCGCCAGTTTCTCTATCCCGCGGTGCAGGTATCCGAACACAGGCTCTATATCTTGAATGACTTCGCCGTCCAGGACAAAACGCATCCGGAAGACCCCGTGAGTGCTGGGGTGTTGAGGCCCCGCATTGATTAAGAATGGTTCGGTCTGGTACGTCATTGGTTGACAAAATCCTTCCGCAAAGGATACCCGGCAAAACCGTCCCAGAGAAAAATACGCTTCAAATCGGGGTGGTTTTCAAACCTGATTCCCATGAGGTCGTAGATTTCCCGTTCCTGAAAGTCGGCACCTTTCCATACTCCGACCACCGACGGTACCGTAGGATTTTCACGATTATCACAGCGTGTTTTCAATATCAAGCTCGCATTGTTTTTCAAGGATATCAAATTGTAAACCACCATAAAGTAATCTTTATAATCGACCGCCGTAACATAATTCAGGTAATCGAATTCCAGTCCCGGGGTGTCCTTCAGATAAAGCGCTATTTTCGACACGAATTCCGCTTTAACAACGATGTCTTTGTCGCTCGACTCGATAATACATCCCTGAAATTCGCGTTCCAGTCTGTCGGCTAATTCTTTTGTCGCTACCGGCTTCGTCATTTTTGTGCGATACTCTGTTTTTGTATTTTTTCGTACAACTTCTGTATCCCGTTTAACAAAGCTTCGGGCCGCGGCGGGCACCCGGGGATATAGACATCGACGGGAACTATCAGGTTTACGCCGTGCACCACGCTATAAGACCGATGAAAGAGACCGCCGCTGATAGCACACGCCCCCATCGCTATTACCCATTTCGGCTCCGCCATTTGCGAGTAAATCCTCTTCAGCGCCGGAGCCATTTTCCAGGTCAATGTCCCGGAGACAATCATTAAATCGGCCTGCCTCGGGGAAGGTCTGAGAATTTCCATCCCAAAACGGGAAATATCGAAACGCGACGATGCCGTCGCAATCATTTCGAAAGCACAGCACGCTAACCCGAAATTAACCGGCCACAACGAAGCGCGTCGGGACCAGTTGATTACCGCGTCCACTGTAGTTACGAGCACGTTACGGCTGATGTCCTCTTCCTGCCAGCCCACCGGGTCGGGAACAGCGAGGGTGCACGCCTTCCTCATAGACTCGATATCGGCGCCCTCGTCCCTGTCCAGATTTGGTATGTCGAAACCATCTATTCCCATTCTAAAGCCCCGTTCTTCCAGGCATAAACATAGCCGATGACTGCAATTAAAATGAAAAACAATATACTCGCAAAAGCAAGGGTGCCAGAATTCTTTAATTCGACGGCCCAGGGATAGAGAAACGCCACCATTACATCTAAAGTCAGAAATATCAAAGCATAAAAATAATACCGGAGATTAAACTGTATCCACGTCTTCCCGGTAGTGTCCATCCCGCATTCGTAGATATTATATTTCAGAGCATTGGGTTTATGCTGGACGACGCCGGAACGTCGTAGGATTACAGGTAAACCGATAGCGATTACCACAAACAATATTGCACAAATTAAAAGTATTGCTATATTGCTATAATCGGTCAGCAAATCGGACTCCTTTTTTTCATATTACAGGCTACCGATATAAGAATACAAGTGCAAAAACAGTGAAAATAGTATATTTCCGGAAATTCGATAAAATTACGGTGTATTTACGTTAATAATACCAGCCCCGTTGAGCGCAGATATCATTCCTATGACGCTCTCTGGTTACGTGCTTTGCCCGACTATAAACACGCTAAATGACGTACCCGATATACGCTATCGGGATTGGAGGCACTGTTCGGTAGTGACTGCCGCTTACTTGAAAGCTGGATTCACCGACTTTATTTCCCTTTGAATAACGGTTTCCGTTTCTCGATAAAAGCGTTCACGCCCTCTTTTACATCCTCGGTTTCAAGAAGCGCTCCGAAAAGCATCGCTTCCATCTTCAAGGCATCCTCCAGCGGCATCTGCATTCCGCGGTTCACGGCTTTCTTGGTGTACCGGAGCGCTATCGGCGCATTTTTCATCATTTTCTGCGCCAGTTTTTTCGCTTCGTTCAATTCTTCACCGGGAGCTGTTACCTGGTCCACCAGTCCGATTCTTTCCGCTTCGACAGCATCGATAAATTCGCCGGAATAAAGTAGCTTCTTCGCTCTTCCCATACCTATCAGACGAGGCAATCGCTGTGTCCCTCCTGCACCCGCCATAACCCCGACGGTTATTTCCGGTTGCCCGAATTTGGCATTACTTGAAGCAATCCGTATGTCGCACGCCATCACGAGTTCGCAGCCCCCTCCCAGCGTATATCCGTTAATCGCCGCGATTACAGGGAGTTCGAAGTCCTCGATCTTCCTCTGCATGTCCGTCACACCCAGGGCAAATGCTTCACCGGTCCTGCGATCGAGGTTGAGAAAACCATTGATATCGGCGCCGGCGACAAAAGCCTTCCCCGTGCCTGTCAGGATAACGACCTCTATTTCCTTATTGTTCTTGAGCTCGTCAAACATCTGGCTGATTTCCTGAGTTACATCCGGATTGAGCGCATTCACGGGAGGCCTATTGATAGTAACAATGGCAACCTTGTTTTCGATTTCCAGATTCAAATACTTACTCATACTTAACTCCTGAATTTTACTGCCTTTTTGTATCGGAACACTCTCTTGCGAAAATACCAGCGGTCCGTAATTAGATACAGGATTTGGCTGTCGCCATAGCAAAAGATACTCTTTTCAGTTTATATGACACCGGTCTCAACGCTATTTCGACATCATTGCAAGCATCAGTTTGTCCCACAACAGACTGGTGAAATTGGAGGCTGCCAGTTCGGCCACGGTTGCCGCCGGCCCTCCATGACGCATGACCACTATTTCCATGCTGGGAACGATAATGATTTTCTTATCGCCAAAACCGAGGGCGGCAAAGGCATCCGGTGGAGCCGAAGGGATTATCGACCCTTCATACAGTGGAGCGTTGGGCCCCGGGATGCGGCGTGAACTTCCGCCGTTGAGCCACCACAGGTAGCCGTAGGATTGATTAAATTCCTGCGACTTGTTGGTTGCGTCGAAAAGATATGCCTTGTCCTTAATAATGTCTTTTCCCTGCCAGGTACCGTTATTCATTACCATTAATCCGAACCGCGCCATGTCCCGGGCTGAAGTGACTACCTGCTTCCCGTTCCAGCTGGTATTCCTAGCACCGATTTTCGACCACAAAGATTCGTTAAGGAAATCCGCTATACCCTTGCCGGTGGCGGCCTCAATTACGTAAGCGAGTTTCCAGTAAGCAGGCGAGTTATAGAACCATTTTGTTCCGACTTCTGCTTCATATTTTAATTCTTCATCCAATCCGCTGGTCATCGTGAGGACGTCCCTGATGGTAATCAACGCTTCTTTCTCGGGCGGTGCTTTCGTCCAGTTCTTCCCGAGATATTTGGCCATCGCGTCATGGATGTTGAGCTTGCCCTGTTCCTGTGCGATGCCGATTGCCAGAGAGATTATGCTTTTCCCCGCCGAAAAGATGGAAAAGCTCGTGTCTTTCCCCCACCCCTGCCAGTACTCCTCCACGACAATCTTCCCTTTGTGAAGTATTACCAGTGCCGTTGAGTTCCGGTCGCGGATAAAACTAAGCGCCTCATCGAGCTTCGACTGGTCCCATCCCAGTTCGCCTGGAGAAATCTTCTCCCACTCGTCGCTCTGAATCGGGGGAAAATAATGGTTCCTGTCCAGCAATTGGCGTTTCATCTCAGGCTCCAATTTTGATAGTGAATATCAGGTATTATACTACTTTTTACTTCATCTTATCCAGAATCGCGTCAGGTGGTATCTTACCCTCCCCCTTACTTGTCATTCTGGAATCCCCCGATTCTCCTTACACCCGCAGGGGGATGAAGAATCTGGAGGTGTGGGGCTTATTCATGACGAAACCCGCCGCCAATTAATTAAAAAGAGCATGGGGAGGCATGTCGCATACCTCCCCATGGTTTCGTGTTAGTCAAGCCTGTACGCTTGGTATTACTTACCGATGAATGCATCCTTCAGTTTCGAGTCTATCCAGGAATACATTGCTGCGTCCTCGTGATTGCCACGACCTACGGAATACTCGCCTGTGAAGCACTTCAACCATGGCTGCCACAAGGTGTACAGTTTGGGAGTAGGCAGTTCGATTAACCATACCAGGTCGAGCAGGTACGGACTAAATGCCTTCATAGCGGCACGGAACTCGGTATCGTGGAAGGTGACCAGGGGTGCCATCTCTTCGGCGTAGTATTGCTCGACATACGCGTCAACACCACGGCTGTGGTTGTAGGTAGGTATGTAAGCCTTCAAATATGTCAGCGGCGTGGTGTAGTAGATGTTGGAGATAATTCCTACCATCATATCGTCGTGGGTGCTGTTACGGGTAATTGTGCTATACACCGAGGCCTCTCTGATGTCCAGCGTCAATTCAACGTTTATCTCAGCCCACTGGTCCACGATAATGGACAGTAAGTCGGCATAAGCCTGGGAAGAGACAATACTGCAATGGAAACCGTCCGGGTAGCCTGCTCCGGCTAGCAGTGCTTTCGCCATCTCAGTGTTATAGGTGTAGTTCTCCTGCACTGTCTGGGGCATCTCGTTGAGCGGTGTGAACATATCTGCAAGTTCACCGCACGGCAGGATAGGATGACAGAATTTTTCTGCCTGGCCTTTGTAGAAGCCTTCCATTATCGCTTCTCTATCGATAGCCATAGAAAGTGCCCGGCGTACATCCAGGTTCTTCTGCGGCAGGTCTTTGTCAAGACGGAACCAGATAAAGTCTCCGTAGTACCTTAGGTAGTTGATGTACTTCAGGTCGGGCCGACTATTCAATAGCGATAGGGAATCCGTCGTGCCCGTATCGCGTATCATATCGATCTTGCCCGTCTGTACTGCCGCTATTCTGGTCGAAAGATCCACGATGACCAATCGGCGGATAGTCGACACGAACGGCATCTTCATTCCCGGGTACAGCGGATGGTCGCGCCAGTAGGTAGGATTAGCTGTGAAGGTCATCGTACTGTCTCTCACGAAATCCGTGAGTACGAACGGGCCCGTGCCGCATTCGACTTTCCAATCGGTAAGGGATGCGTTAGCAGTGAGCGTTTCTTTAGCGCAGATACGTGTTCCTACATTCATGAACTGCACGTTACCCCCGAACTGGCCGGGCGGACATGTTACTTCTACTGTCCACTTGTCCGTCGCTACAATCGACGACGGGGAATAGTCGGTAGCTTTACCTGCACCGAAAGAATTTCCCATGAATGTGCCCGGAGCATATGCCCGCTGCAATGAAGCGACTACGTCATCCGCGGTCAATTCACGTCCGTATACCGGTGCCTTGTCCTGGAAATGGATACCCTGGCGGATGTAAAAGATAACTTTATCGGTACCCATGATTTCCCAGCTCGTAGCTATCTCGCCTACCTCATGCGGGATGTCCCAGATGCCGGGCATCAGCCATGATACCTCGCCTGTGCCGGATGGCCCTTTAGTAAAGTCTCCCACGCTTAACTTTTCATTGGTAAGGTGGTACGACCATACGTTTACCTGGTCGATCAGATACGGGTCGAAGCTTGGCTGCTCAGCAATGGCGACCAATATCAATGTGCCGCCGTACTGAGGTTTTTCAACCGTCCTTCCGAGCGCGTCTACGACCGTGTCTCCGGCTGATACCGTTGTAGTGACGGTCGTCGCTGCGGTAGTTGCCGCTGTAGTTGTTTGAGCGGCCGTTTTTGTGGTTGTAGTGGTCGTGGCTGTGGTCGTCGATTTGGTGCCGCACGACATGAGTAGTGTCGATAACACTATCAGCAATGTCAGTGCCACCCAGATTCGATTCCTCATAAACCCTCCTTCTTATTCTTTCCTCATTTATTTATTCTGGCATTCAATTTTGCCTGTCTTTTCTCCAGTTCCTTTTGCACCTTGCGCGCCGCATACTCCCCTAATCCGCCGACCCCACCCCTCAAGCGCGGGTCGAACAGGTCACGCAGCGCGTCGCCAAACATATTTATGCCGTACACCGCTAGCGAGAGGGCCAGTCCCGGCCAGATTACAAGCCAGGGTGCCTGCATCATATAGCGACGGCCGGCTCCGCTCAACATACCACCCCAGCTTGGCATCGGTGCCGGTATCCCAAGCCCCAGGAAACTTAATGAAGCCTCGGCAATGATTACGCCGCCCATCGAAATCGTAAAGATAATAATAATCGGCGCCATTACATTGGGCAAAATATGCCGCAATAATATGCGTGTGTTAGACGCCCCCAGTGACCTCGCCGCTTCGATATACACGTTGTTGCGTGTCCCTATCACCGCACTCCTGATAAGCCTTGACGAGCCGATTCCCTGCAGTATGCCCAGTACGAAAATAACCTGCACCAGGCCCGGCCCGACAATCGCCATAACGGACAGGTAAAAAAACAGGCTGGGGAACGCGATAACGGCATCCACAAACCGTTGGATGACCAGGTCCACCTTACCGCCGAAATAACCCGATATAACACCTATCAACGTGGCGATTATCGCATCAAGAGCAGACGCCGCCAGACCTACAATCATCGAAATTCGTGCGCCGTAGATAACGCGGCTCAACACATCTCGTCCCACGTTGTCCGTGCCCAACCAGTGTTGTACGGACGGAGCTTCCAGAACCGCCTTCATATCGGTATCGTTATATTCATACGGCGCCAGCAAGTCTGCGAAAATACCGACGAGGAATAGTAATATTACCAGTACCGCGCCGACGGTCCCCATTGGTTTTTCTTTGACCAACCTGTAGAAAAATGTAACCACCGGCGAATGGCGTTTCATCGGTACTGCTCTTGTTGCGGTTGTTTCTGTCATGCTATTCTACCTGTACCTGATTCTTGGGTCCAAATAACCGTAGCTGATATCCGTGAGAACAATACAAAACAATGTAAAAATTGCCATTATCAGATTAACACCGGAAATGACCGGGTAATCACGGATATTGATCGCGTCTATCATATAACGCCCCATCCCCGGCAGGGCGAATATCTGCTCCATGATGACCGCGCCTGCCAGTAAACCGGGGATACGCGCGCCTATCATCGTCACTAACGGCAGGGAGGCATTTTTAAAAGCGTGCCGCAACACTACCGTCTTCTCGGTAAGCCCTTTCGACCACGCTGTGCGGATGTAATCGTTGCGCAACACTTCCAGCATCATCGTTCGGGTCATCCGCATCAATCCGGCAGATGTCGCCATCCCCATTATCGCCGCGGGCAGAATGAATTGCGCTAGGTTACCCAGCGGGTCTTTTACCAGAGAGATATATTCAACGGACGGCGTCCACCCCCAAAGTGCTGCCGGAATGACGATTACCATTGTTCCTATCCAGAAATTCGGGACGGAAAGACCGACGATCGCGATACTGCGTCCTATATAATCGCCTGCAGTGTCCTGCCGTATTGCGGAATATACTCCAATCGGTATCGCCACCACCATACTGACAATCAGCGCCAACAGTCCCAGTTCAAGAGTGACGGGATAACGTGCACGCAGCTCGTCTACAATCGGGGTGCGCGACCATAAGGAATTACCCAGGTCGCCGTGTGTTATGATTGCTCCTGCCCAGTTGGCATATTGCACGTAGATAGGAAGATCCAGCCCGAGTTCCTTTTTCAATGCTTCGACATCGAACGGCTCTCCGCTCTGCTCCGCGCCGAAACCCTGCATTTCCGCCGCCAGCCGGTCGAGTACGCTCCCGGGAATAAAACGTTCCAGGCAGAAAACCAAAACCGTTACGATAAAGACCGTGGGTATTAACAGTAACACCCTTCTTACGAAGTATCCACCCATTTTACTTTCTCACCGCCAGCATAGATTTCGCAGGTTTAGTACTGATTTGTTCCAGTGATAGTCCCGTCTGGATTTCTATGGGTTCCCCGAGAGTGAAGCATAACAAAAGATGCAAACGTCGTAGTCCCCGCTCGCAGCCACACATCAGGATGTTGTACACTACGGCTCGAATCAACCTCATTACAAATTCACCGGTTTCGATTACCTTCCTCAGTAGCCAACGCGATTTATATATATGCACAAATCTTGCAGGTATTATTTTACCTTTCCTACTGTGGAAGTATCGATTTGCCCTTCATCATAACAATGGTCTTTTCCCTTGTCAAACAGTGTCAGGGCCGGTCGGAATTCTTTAGTCGACAGATTCACTCTCATGTGTCCCAATGATGTAGTACTTTATAGTCCCGATATAAAAGCTGCCTCTTGATTTTCCTTATCATTTCTATTACATTTTTAAGCCTTTCGGCGTATCAAGCATAGGTATTTTTATCGATAACTATGAATTCATCGATTTTACGCGCGAAGACTTTCCCTGGGTCGATTCAAAAAGTGGAATAATTGAAGCTTAATATTTCAAAAATGTCGCAATCTTCGGACGAAAGAAGGATTGTTGATGGTGGGCCCGGTAGGTATCGAACCTACGACCAATCGGTTATGAGCCGACCGCTCTGCCACTGAGCTACGGACCCGTAGAAACTATATTATAGCTTTACCATTCATTACGGTCAAACGATTAACATTATGTAATCAATACCGCCCTCGAAATTTTGCAAGTCGGTTCCATAATAGTATAATATCGCCAATGGTTGCGCGAGAGAGCCTGTAAAATGTCGGACTTCATATTTTTAGTTAACTCCAGAGGTAAAATACTGATAGTCAGTGCTTCGGTATCTGAAGTCCTCGGATATCGGCCGGACGAATTGATAGGACGACAATTCAATTCGGTTTTATCGAAGAAAACCGTAAAAAAGACTGAAACCGATGAACCAGCGGTAAAGAGCAAACCGAACAATACGGAGATGTTCCTGGCAACGAAAAACGGCCGTAAAATACCGGTCTCGGTCTCCAGATCTCCCCTCGTCAATGAAAAGGGCGCTTGTAGCGGATTTGTTTATATTGCCAGTGATGTCGGAGAGCTCAACGATATTCAGGAAAATCTGCAAAAACTGTACGAACGTGAAAAAGACCTCCGGTACGAAATGGAAAGCGAGATAAAGAAAAGGGTCGATTTCACCCGCGTGCTGGTCCATGAACTGAAAACACCGCTTGCCGCCGTAATGTCCGCCAGTGAACTGATGGATGACGAGCGGAACGGTAAGGTCGCCGCAAATTTAATCAAAATTATCCGTCGCGGCGCTTCGAACCTTAACAACATCATCACCGAGCTTTTCGACCTGGCGCAGGGCGAAATCGGTATGCTTCAGATTAAACCTGTAGTAATCGACCCGACGCCGATATTACACCAGGTTTATGACAGCATAGCACCGCTAATTTTCAGCCAGAACCAATTGTTGGTTCTGGATTTACCCCCCGCACTCCCGGAAATTATCGCTGACAAAGACCGCCTCCAGCAGATTCTTTTCAACCTCATCGATAACGCCTCCAAGTACAATGTGAATGGCGGGGAAATAACCCTGCGGGCTGAGGCAAAGGATCACTCCTTACTAATATCCGTCCGCGATACCGGCCGTGGGATTGCAAAAGAAGATCAGTTGAACCTGTTCAATCCGTACACCCGCATCGAGAGCAGTAGAAGAACCGGCGGCGGACTTGGGTTGGGCTTGGCAATTTGCAAGATACTGGTGGAGCTTCACGCCGGAGAAATATGGGTGGAAAGCGAAAAAGGTAAAGGTAGCACCTTTTTCGTCGCCTTGCCGTCGATAGATAAGAAAAGCACTCCCGTCGTCTAACCACGAAAAGTTTTGTTACAGGTCGTCAGTAAAAGCAGGTTGTTTATTCTACTTATTTATAGAATCACTTTTTCGTTTTTGAGTTCGGCAATAGTATCCCAGTCATACCCCAGTTCCAGAAGC
>JAFGHZ010000127.1 GCA_016929875.1 Dehalococcoidales bacterium | reverse complement strand
TCTGGAAGCACCGCATCGCCTGCTTTCCTCGCTCAAAGATATCCTGTCGACACTGGGAGACCGACGACTGGCAGTCTGTCGCGAGTTAACCAAAATCCACGAGGAGATATATCGCGGTACCGCCAGCCAGGCACTGTCACATTTCAAGATACCGAAAGGTGAATTCACGCTGGTCGTCGAAGGCAATAAAGAAGAAACACGACAGCAACTAACCGGTGAAATCGAAAAAAAATTAAAAAATCTACATCGCTCCGGCGTCTCCGCTAAAGAGGCAATCGCCAAAATCGCCGCCGAAACCGGCTTATCGAAACGGGAGCTATACCGGACCTGGCTGAAGCAAATTTGAGATTATTAGTGTATTATTAAGAAGTATTGAACATATCGGAATCGTCATTGGAGGAACTAAATTGAGACGTGGTTGTATTTCCCAGGGGAATATTCGGTGCGATAGTTGCAAGCAAACTATCCCCTATGCCGGCAGATACCTGACAATCGAGGAAAAAGGCGGTAAAGAAACCGCCGAAAGCGGCGAAACCAAAAATTATTGTGTAAATTGCTGCCTCAAGAAAAAGTTCGCTGAATATCGAGAGGAAAAAGGCGAGCGGATTTTGACCTTTTTCTATGAGGAGAAAAAACTTCCCCGCAGCTGACATTATTCACCGGGATGAGAGACTATGAGCGAAAGAATTCTGGTCTGTGTTGCCTGGCCTTATTCTGATGGTTCTATTCATGTGGGAGGAGTCGGTGGAGTGTATCTGCCGGCGGATATTTTTGCGCGATACCATCGGGCAAAAGGGAACGAGGTACTGATGGTCTCCGGCTCCGATGTGCATGGCACGCCCATCACGATAAAAGCCGAACAGGAAGGCAAAACTCCCGCTCAAATCGCTGAGTTTTATCATAAAGAATTTCTGGATACATGGCGGCGGTTGGGCATTACTTTCGACCTTTTTACAAACACAGACACACTCAATCATGTTCAGGTCGTTCAGGATATCTTTTTGAAATTATTGGAAAAAGGTTATATTTTCAAGGACAGCGTTCCCCAACCTTATTGTCCGAAATGCCGGCGTTTTCTACCTGACCGCTATGTCGAAGGTACTTGCCCCCATTGCAGTGATACCGGTGCCCGCGGCGACCAGTGTGACCAGTGCGGCAAGCCGCTTAATGCTTCTGAATTAATAAAACCGCGCTGTCGACAGTGTGGTACTACCCCAGAGTTCCGCCCGACAGAGCACTTTTTCCTCAAATTAAGTGCTTTTAATGAACGGCTGTTGGAATGGGTAAAACGGCAATCGCACTGGCGCTCTAATGTCATAAATTTCACCATCCGATATTTAGAGGACGGTTTGAAAGACCGCGCTATTACCCGTGATATCGAGTGGGGAGTTCCCATACCCATTGAAGGTTATGAACATAAGCGAATTTACGTCTGGTTCGAAGCGGTTATCGGCTATCTATCAGCGACAAAAGAATGGGCGAAATTAACCGGGAATCCAGAAAAATGGCGGGATTTCTGGCAGAAAGACTGCCGGAGTTACTACTTCCTCGGTAAAGATAATATCGCTTTCCATACGATTATCTGGCCCGCGGAGTTGATGGGCTATGGCGGACTGAACTTGCCTTATGACGTGCCGGCTAATGAATTTATGACTATCGAAGGTAGGAAATTTTCAAAAAGCCATAACTGGGGGGTCTGGATGCCCGATTATCTGGACAACTACGCACCTGACCCGTTACGTTACTTGCTCTCCGCCAATATGCCGGAAACCAGTGATACCGATTTCTCCTGGCGTGAATATGTACGCCGCAACAACGATGAACTGGTCGCTACCTGGGGAAACCTGGTAAACCGCGTACTGACATTCACCTACAAGAACTTTGAAGGCAAGGTGCCATCATCGACCGGCACTGACGAACAAAGCCGACAACTGGATGCCCTGTCTGTTGAGATATTCAAAGATGTTGACAATTACCTATCACGCTGTGAATTTAAACAAGCCATCAGCCGCGCGATGTCACTTGCACACGAAGCAAACCGTTACCTCGATGCGAAAGCGCCCTGGAAAGTTATCAAAACAGACCGCCAGGCAGCGGCGAATTCCCTTTATACGGCAATAAGCATAATATCAGCCCTGAAAACTATGCTCTATCCTTTCCTTCCGTTTACCTCCCAGAAATTACACGAGTATCTGGGATGCGAAGGTAAAGTTGAAGATTCCGGCTGGAAGATAAATATCCCCAAGCCGGGACAGAAACTGCTGGAGCCGAAAGCCCTTTTCACCAAGCTGGATGAAGAAATAATAGAAAAAGAAACTCGAAAGCTGGGGCATTAACACAAAAGGAGACCAGCTTTGCAATTAAACGAAATCTACGCACCTATCCAGAAAGATTTGTTAGTGGTAGAGGACAAGCTAAAATCGCTCGGCGTTGTCGATTCCCCATGGCTGAACGACTTACTGTGTCATGCTTTGAAAGGCGGGGGTAAACGTCTTCGCCCCGCCCTGGCAATTCTCTCCTCGAGTTTCTATGATTACAACCTGGAACGGCTGATGCCGATGGTATTATCGGTAGAATTAATGCACCTGGCGACATTGGTACACGACGATACCATCGATAACTCCTTTGTCCGCTGGAGCAGGCCCACTGTAAACAAGATCTGGGGGATAGAAAAAGCGGTCTTACTGGGCGATTATCTGTTCGCCCGTGCCGGTGCTCTGACTGCCAGCACGGAAAATATCCGGGTCATCAAGCTTCTCCCGCAAACCCTGACGACTATCACCAATGGAGAACTGGCTCAAGCGGCAAGCGCTTTCAAACTGGAACAGTCCCGGGAGCATTATTTCTTCAGAATCTCCTGCAAAACAGCGGCACTGTTCGTCTTCGCTACCGAATCGGGGGCAGTACTGAGCAAGGCACCCGAAGAGGCAATCAAGATATTGCACGACTACGGATATAATCTGGGAATTGCTTTCCAGATTATCGACGATATCCTCGATTTTATCGGCACGGAAGAGGAAGTAGGCAAACCGGTCGGCTCCGATCTCGCCCAGGGAACGGTAACTCTACCGTCTTTGATATTGATGGAACGTTATCCGCAGGATAACCCTGTAAAGAAACTCTTTCAGGGCGGAGACAAAAAAGAGAGTATCGAACAGGCCATCGAGATGGTGCGCAATTCGGACATCATTCAGGAATGTTTTCACATCGCTTCCGAATACCGTACCAGAGCCTGCCAGGACCTCGCGAAATTGCCCCACAAAGATACACTTGGAATCCTGACAAATCTGGCGGATTTTATCGTAACTCGGAAAAGATAACCTATACGGTACTACCGCCGGTGGCCGGTCTCGGCTTTAACACTGTCCCTTCTGCCGATTGAGTGGATTTCGCTTCCGGAGATTTCGTCCCGGGCGAGCTTATAGCCGCTGATTTCGGTGGAGGCAGGGGCTCTCCCTTGAACAAGGCTTCCAATTCCTCTGTTTCCAACGTCTCTCTGACGATTAATGTCTCCGTAAGTTGAACCAGCTTGTCCTTATTATCCGTCAGAATTTTGGTAGCGACCTCATAAGCACTGCGAATAATACCGTCGATTTCTTTATCGATAGCATCGGCTGTCTTATCGCTGTAGTCCTTCTGCTCGGCAATCTCTCGGCCGAGGAAAACCATCTCCTGCTTATCTCCAAAACTGCGAGGCCCGAGTTTGTCGCTCATTCCGAAATCAATAACCATCTTCCGCGCGATACCGGTAGCACGCTTGATATCACTCTGCGCGCCAGTTGTCACGTCATCGAAAATTAACTTTTCCGAAGAGTGTCCGGCAAGCAGAACCGCTATTTCATCCAGCAGCTTGGAACGCGACCAGAACTCCCTGTCTTCCTGTAATGTCTTGGTATAACCGCCCATCATTCCACGCGGTATAATAGAAATCTTGTGCGGCTTGTCGGCATTGGGTAGCATTTGGGCCGCCAAGGCATGCCCCGCTTCATGATAAGCCGTGATTTCCTTCTCTTTGGGACTGATACGTTTGCTACGCCGCTCAGGACCGGCAATTACCTTGTCGATAGACTCTTCCAGTTCCTTCATCTCGATATTCTTCTGTCCTTGTCGGGCAGCGAGAATTGCGGCTTCGTTCACCAGGTTAGCAAGGTCGGCGCCGCTGAAACCGGCAGTCTCCTTTGCCAGCGTCTCCAGATTGACCGCCGGTGCTAGAGGCTTATTTTTAGTATGTACCTTGAGGATAGCGGCACGTCCGTTCACATCGGGCAAATCGAGTACCACACGCCGGTCGAAACGGCCGGGACGGAGAAGCGCCGGGTCGAGAATATCCGGCCGGTTGGTTGCCGCTAACACGATTACGTTGACATTGGTGTCGAAACCGTCCATCTCGGTGAGAATCTGGTTCAATGTTTGCTCACGCTCGTCGTGGCTCCCGCCCAGGCCGGCACCACGATGACGTCCCACAGCATCGATTTCATCGATAAAAATGATGCAGGGAGAATGTCTCTTTGCCTGTTCGAAAAGGTCTCGAACACGGGAAGCGCCTACACCGACGAACATTTCCACGAATTCGCTGCCGCTGATTGAGAAGAAGGGCACTCCCGCCTCGCCGGCAATAGCACGCGCCAGCAATGTCTTTCCGGTACCCGGCGGCCCGACAAGCAATATACCCCGGGGAATACGCGCCCCGAGAGAAGTGAAACGTTCCCGAGTTTTCAGGAAATCGACTACCTCGTGAAGTTCCTGCTTGGCTTCGTCGACACCGGCGACATCGTTAAAAGTTACCTGCGGCTTATCGCCGGGGAACAAACGGGCATTACTGCGCCCGAAACTAATCGCCTGATTATTGACGCCTCTGGCACGGAAAAACATCAGGAACAGAAGAACACCGAAGAGCAGTATCGGCCCCCAGGTAAAGAGAATAGTAAACCAATCGATACTGGCCGGTTCCATATTATATTCCAGATTATTGAGGTCCAAACCTGTAATATCGAAGATGCTAACATCGCCCTTATAGCTTTTGAGTAAAGTGCCGTCCTGAGTGGTAATATCCATCCATTGTCCGTTGTCAGTGATTTTCTTTATTTCCCTATTCTGCGACATCGTAACAACCTGACTGATGGGGATTTCCTGAGGTGCTGTTCCAGGAGTACGAGCTAGCCAAGCAAACAAGACGATACCGCAGATTAATATCAGCAGGTATATTAAACTGAGACCGCGAATTCTGAATTTCGGTTTCATTTTCCCTTTACCAGCCTCCTGATTACAACTACATTATAACAAAATCGACAACAAATGGAATAGCTGGAGCGTACCACGGTACTTTAGTACAGGCTATCACCGTATAAGAACTGCGGTATTTACCCGCTCCGTTTTTGCGAATTGTCACTACTAAATCAAAGTTCTGTTCGGTTTTGGTCGTTTCTTGTTTGGGAATTACTAAATCCGATGAGACTGGATAGGAGCTCTAGAAGGGGAAGGGCATTCGCCCTTCCCCTCGTTATTATTTCTCCTCCCTTCTATGGGAGGAGATTAAGTGGAGGGTCGCTTGCCCTGAGCGCAGTCGAAAGGGTTGTGTAATATAACCTGTGAAATCATGAAAGGCTTCAACCAAATGCAAGTAGTATTTAAACCCATAATTCATTGCTTTTTCTGGCTCGAAGTGATATACTTTACCGTGTAAAGGCGTCGAAGGAGAAGAGTAGGAGAACCTCAGTCACCGAGCGAGTCTGATCAAGTGCAAGCAGATGTGCTGACTCTCTGAAAATCGCTCCTGAGCTACCAACCGAAACGCCCCGATTCCGTCGGGACCGAGTAGATTTGGCCGGTGTCGTCGACCGTTATCAGCGACGAGGGCATTCTGTGTGTCCTTGAAGAGTGTCCCGATTTTATCGGGGAAACAGGGTGGTACCGCGGGCCATTAAATCCCGTCCCTAGTGGACGGGATTTTTTTATATATTAAACCGAAGAGGAGCTCTGATATGTTTAAACCGGTGGATAGTCGGGTTAACTTCCCGCAAATGGAAGAAAAACAACTGGAATTCTGGAAACAAAACCAGATTTTCGAAAAGAGCGTTAAAAACCGTGAAGGCAAACCGAGATTCGTTCTCTATGAAGGACCGCCCACCGCTAACGGCAATCCCGGTATCCATCACGTCCTGGCGCGAGTTTATAAGGATATCATCACCCGCTATAAGGTAATGAAAGGCTACCATGCCCCGCGTATCGCTGGCTGGGATACACACGGCTTGCCCGTTGAGATTGAAGTGGAGAAGGAACTCGGCTTTTCCGGTAAATCGCAAATTGAAGCCTACGGTATCGAGCAATTTAACGCCAGATGCCGTCAGAGTGTCTTCAAATACCTTAAGGACTGGGATGCTCTCACCGAAAGAATCGCCTATTGGGTCGACCTTAAAAATGCTTACGTAACGATGAATAACAGCTATATAGAGTCGGTTTGGTGGGCAATCAAACAGATGTGGGATAAGGGTTTTATCTACCAGGGCTATAAGGTTACGCCCCATTGTCCGCGCTGCGGTACGTCTTTAAGCTCTCACGAGGTCGCTCAGGGTTATCAGGACGACACCGAAGACCCTTCCGTGTATATCAAATTCAGAACCCATCTCAAATCCAAGCAGAAGTCGGCAGTTTTAGAAAAGCTACGAAAGCTGGCAGGCGATAAAAGAATTTATCTGCTGGCGTGGACGACCACACCCTGGACACTACTCGGTAATACCGCTTTAGCCGTTGCCGCTGATGCGGAATACGCCGTCGTCCAGGTCGAAGATGAATACCTCATCTTTGCCGACGCCCTGCGTAAACAGGTCGGACTGGGCGATAATCCTGTGATTGAAAAACTGTCAGGGAAAGAGCTGGCCGGAGTGGAATACGAACCATTGTTCAATCCCCACGACTTCGGCGTGGAAAGACGTCGTTTTGAATCGGCCAGCGATATCAAAGTGCAGAATCCAGATAATAAACTCGCATACTGCGTTATCGCTACTGATTTTGTCTCTATGGAGGACGGCACCGGCATGGTACATGTCGCCCCTGCTTACGGCGAAGTCGATTATTCCGCCGGGCAGGAATACGGTCTGGACTTCGTCCACAACGTCGATTTGCAGGGCAAAATCATCGGCAGCTATCCCTTCGCCGGTAAATTTATAAAAGCCGCCGACCCGCTGGTACTGGAAGACCTGAAAAAACGCGGGCTACTCTTGAAAAGCGGCACAATTCGGCACACCTATCCGTTCTGCTGGCGATGTAACGCCCCTCTGGTCTATTATGCCAAGCAAAGCTGGTATATCAAAACTACCG
>JAFGHZ010000126.1 GCA_016929875.1 Dehalococcoidales bacterium | reverse complement strand
TCATCATTGACAGCATCACTATGCCGGTTATCATGATTCCCAGTCCGAAAATACCCTGCAGCCGATAATGTCCCCCGGCACGCGACAATAACTGTCCTGAAACGAAACTTCCAACGACATTACCGAGTAGCATCGGTGTCATAAAACTGCCGCTCCTGGTAGCTGTTGCCCCTAGTACTCCCTGAAAAAATAGCGGAACAAACGTGAGGCTTCCGAACATGCCGAAAGCGGAAAGGAAAGCGACTATCACCGCGACAGACACAATACGGTTTTCAAATAATTGCAAAGGAATAATCGGTTCTTTTGCACGCCTCTCTGCCAGAATGAAAGCAACCAGCGTCACTGCGAAAATTACAAATAACACGATAATTTGAGGTGAAACCCAGGGATAGTCGGTACCACCGAGGGATAATGCCAGCATAAGAGATCCCACCCCCAATATCAATGTGACCAGTCCCCAGTAATCGACCTGGTGCTTCGAACCAGCCGGCTTCATATTGGGAAAAAAGATGATGAAGAGTGCAATAACCAGCAAACTGAGGGGAACATTGACGAAAAAGACCCAGTGCCACGATATGGTATCGGTGATAAAGCCCCCCAGTATCGGGCCGACGATGAAAGATATACCGAATACGGCACTCATGAAGCCCTGGTATTTACCACGCTCCGCCGGTGGGAAAAGGTCGCCGATGACGGTGAAGGCATTGGACATCATAATTCCCGCCCCGATGCCCTGAATACCCCGCCAGACGATAATCGACATCATCGTACCGCTCAGACCGCAAAAAAGAGAGGATAGCGTAAAAATTACCAGACCCGCGATATAGAAATACTTGCGGCCGTACATATCGGTCAGCTTCCCCGTAATCGGTAGCGCAATCGCCGAAGTAATGATATAAATGGTAGTTACCCAGGTATACTGGTCGAATCCGCCGAGGTCGCTAATGATACGCGGCATCGCAGTACCGACCACTGTCTGGTCTAAAGAACTCATGAACATCGCCAGCAAAACCCCGGCGAACGTGAAAACTATCTGGCGCTTCGGCAGCGAGCGCATACCGATATTTCCACTAATGGATTCGGGGGGCATCGAATTTCTCCATAATCTATCAAAGCAGTCGTATTTTAAGAGGATAAATTTATATAGGGGAGAAACAGTCCCCCCTATATAAAAATCATTCCACAATTACCATTCGAATCTACCTTACCACGGGGATTCCCTGTGCTTCAGTGCATGAATCAGGTCCTCGATATTAATTGCAGCTAATGTCAGGGTCTGGGTAGTGCCGCGGGCACTCATACGGATTGCCAGCTTGGCAATCTCTTCATTGCTGGGGGCCTCCAGAATATTGACGAAGTCGTACTGCCCCAGCAAAGCGTACTGGGCAAGAATTTTAGCACCCATGAACTCAGTCTCTTTATTAATTTCCCTCAGCTTTTCCGGGTCCTCCTGGATGGACTTACGTCCGGCATCGGTCAGGGTAGTCAGCATTACATAGACAGGCATTGCAGCACCTCCTCTCTTCAACTGCTTGTGGGGTTATTATAGCAGGTCTGACAAACGGAATCATCACTTTCTTCAAAAACTACTCCCTATGGTATAATGATGGCTAATGAAAAAGCTACTCTCCGGAAACGAGGCACTGGCGCTTGGCGCCTATCATGCCGGCATCGCGGTGGCGACCGCTTATCCCGGTACCCCCAGCACGGAAATTATGGAAGCCGTCGCCCGCTTCAAAGACATTTACGCCGAATGGTCCGTCAATGAAAAGGTGGCAATGGAAGTGGCGATGGGGGCCTGCTATGACGGCGCTCGGACGCTGGTCTCGATGAAACAGGTAGGGCTGAACGTCGCCGCCGACCCATTTTTAGCAGCAGCGACCACCGGCGTCAACGGCGGCCTGGTACTGATTGCGGCAGACGACCCCGGTATCCATAGCTCGCAGGGAGAACAGGATACCCGCCATTTCGCCGAACTGGCAAAAGTCCCCGTCCTGGAACCGAATGACAGTCAGTCGGCTTACGATTTGATGGCTTACGCTTTCAAAATCAGCGAGCAATTCGATACGCCCGTGATATTGCGTAGTACCACCCGCATCTCCCACTCGAAGTCGATGGCGGACGTAAAAGAAAACAGTATCGCGCAGAGAAGGAAAGCTCATTTCTCACGCAACGTTCAAAAATACGTCATGCTGCCGGTAAATGCCCGCATCCGCCACCCGTTAATGGAAGAGAGGCTGGTCAAGCTGATTGACTATGCCGAAACGTTTCCGCTTAATAAAATCGAACCGGGGAAGCGGAGTCTGGGTGTCATTGCCAACGGTATTGCTTACCAGTACGCCCGCGAAGTCTTCCCATCGGCCTCATTCTTGAAGTTGGGGATGACCTATCCTTTATCGGAAAAGCTTATCAAAAAATTTGCGTCGCAGGTCGATAGAATCTTGGTAGTGGAAGAGCTCGACCCGTTCCTGGAAGAGCATATCAGGGCAATGGGCATCGAAGTCAGCGGCAAAGAATTCATCCCCCGTGTCGGGGAATTGAATATCGATATCATCGAATCCGCCGGCAGAAAAATGGGGATAATCGACACTCCCGTACGAGAAAAGATTACCGCTACCGACGGACTGGCCAGGAGGCCTCCTTTATTGTGCCCGGGTTGTCCGCACTCCGGCTTGTTCTATGTTCTTGCCGGCATCGGACAGCGTCTCAAACTGCCCGGTTCCAAAGACAAAACACCGAAAGAATCGGGTCTTACTATCACCGGCGATATCGGCTGTTATACACTCGGTACTTACCCGCCTTTGAACGCTATGGACACATGCGCCTGTATGGGCGCCAGCATCGGACATGCCATCGGTATGGAAAAAGCCGGCTCGCCCGATAAAATAGTAGCGATTATCGGAGACTCGACTTTTTTGCACTCGGGCATCACGCCTCTGGTGAATGCCGTTTACGACCAGAGTAAAATCACCGTCGTCATCCTGGATAACAGTACTACGGCAATGACCGGACATCAGAACCATCCCGGCACGGGTATCTCGGTACAGGGGCAACAGGTTGGAAAAGTCGTGCTGGAAGACCTGATTAAAGGCATCGGTGTCAAAGACCTGAAGGTAGTCGATGCTTTCAATGTTAAAGATGTCAGGGCCGCCGTCAAAGACTCGCTGGAGAGACAGGAGCTTTCCGTAATTATCGTCCGCGGCGACTGTGCCGTGCGCGTCCCGAAACGCGATATACCGCGCAAAATCGACACAGAGAAGTGCAATCAGTGCGGTATCTGCCTGCTTATCGGCTGTCCGGCAATCCAGGCCGAAGGCAAACAGCCGGTTATCGACACGACGATGTGCACCGGTTGTACCATCTGCCAGCAGGTTTGCCCGAAACAGGCAATCGGGCCTTGTTAAGTGCTCTTCTCCCTTAAGGGGAGAGGAATGTTGGTATGGAGAAACGGATAATTGAAACAATCCAGTAAACTCACAAAAATAGACCTGCTCATTACCGGCGTCGGCGGTCAGGGTAATATTCTGGCAAGCGACATCGTCAGCGAAGTAGCGCTCGCCTCCGGGTACGACGTCAAAAAGACAGACACCCTTGGTATGGCACAGAGAGGCGGCAGTGTCATCAGCCACGTTCGCATTGCTGAAAAAGTCTTCTCTCCCTTAATCAAAGAGGGCGAGGTCGATATCCTCCTTGCCTTCGAAAAGCTGGAAGGAGTCCGCTGGGCAAGCTACCTCAAACCCGGCGGCATTGCTATCGTTAATAATCACGCTTTGCCGCCCCTGTCCGTCAATCTCGGAGTGGACAGCTATCCCGACGACAAAGAAGTGATACAAATCCTGAAACAGCGCACCGACCGTATCTACTTCGTCGAAGGCACCAGACGGGTAATCGAACTGGGTAATGTCAAAACATTGAACATCTTCATGCTGGGGTGTCTCTCGTCTTTCCTTCCGTTTAAACCGGAGACGTGGCAGGAAGTAATCGCCCGCCACCTGCCCGCGAAGGTTTTGCAGCTCAACAAAACCGCCTTTGAAACAGGCTCAAAGGAAATCAAAAATGTTCATGTCGGATAAAGTCCGCAAGGGCATGGCGGAAGGCTCGTGGATAAGGCGCATGTTCGACGAAGGCAACACCCTGAAGAAGAAGTACGGGGCGGACAAAGTCTTCGACCTGACGCTGGGAAACCCGATTGTCGAGCCTCCCCCGGAATTCGTACGTGAACTCAAGAAGCTGGCGGAAAATCCCCTGCCCGGAATGCACCGCTATATGGAGAATGCCGGCTATCTTGATACCAGAACAGCGGTAGCCGTTCAATTATCGAAAGAAAACGGTTTGAATCTATCTGCCGGAGATGTCGTGATGACCTGCGGTGCCGCCGGGGCGATGAATGTCGTCCTGAAAACAATCCTCAATCCCGGCGAAGAAGTAATCATTTTCGCGCCTTATTTCGTGGAGTATTTGAACTATATCGACAACCACGGCGGCGTTCCGAAGATAGTCCCGACCGACGAGCAATTCCAGCCGAAGCTCGATGCATTGGAGAAAGCCATCGGCAAGAAAACCAGGGCGATTATCATCAATTCACCGAACAACCCCACCGGCGTGGTTTACAGCGAACAAACGATGCGGCAAATCGGGGAAATTCTACGCAAGAAAGAATCGCAGTACGGCAGAGAGATATACCTCATCAGCGACGAGCCTTACCGCAAGCTGATTTACGACGGCTTGAAATACCCCTCGCCCCTGCTCTTCCACAACAGGGCAATAGTTGCCACCTCCCATTCCAAAGACCTTGCCCTACCCGGCGAGCGCATCGGCTACATCGCCATCCATCCGGAATGCCCGCAGAAACAGGAGCTGACGGACGGATTTATCTACTGCAACCGGACGCTGGGGTTCGTCAACGCTCCGGCGCTGATGCAGAGAATCGTCCGCTACCTGCAGGACGTTACCGTATCCATCGGGGACTATCAGAGAAAACGCGACTTCCTCTACGAAAATCTGGTAGGTATGGGATATTCGGTGGTCAAGCCTCAGGGGGCTTTCTATATGTTCCCCGAATCGCCGATTAAAGACGACGTGGCTTTCGTGAGAGCGCTGCAGGAAGAGCTGGTACTGGCGGTGCCGGGTGTCGGCTTCGGGGGAGCGGGGCACTTCCGCATTTCCTACTGCACCGACGACCGTACCTTGTCAGGCGCGCTCGACGGCTTACGAAAGACCGCCAAAAAATACGGACATAAATAACATTTTGCCTGTCATTCCAGCGAAGGCTGGAATCCAGAAATGATTTTTATGGATTCCCGATCAGGTCGGGAATGACAATTCAATTGATTTAGCACTGGAGGTACATATGCCTGCTAAAGAAGTTACAGAGTCTATTGCCACACTGAAAACCGCCTCGAAGAACGAACCCATCGCTAAATTCCTCGGTATGAAACTGGTAGAGCTGAAACCCGGCTATGCTAAAATCACGATGAAACTGAAACCCGAGTACCAGAACTTCAACGGCTATGTCTTCGGCGGGGTGATTGTGGCAGTTGCCGACCACGCATTTGCCTACGGCTCGAATTCAGTAGCATACCCCAGCGTGGCGACACAGTTCAATATAAACTTTATCAACGCCGCCGGTCCGGAAGACACCCTGACCGCGGAATGTAACGTACTGCGCAGCGGCAAACGCGCCGGTGTCTCCGAAATCACAGTGAAAAATCAGACAGGCAAGTTGATTGCGAAGGCGACGGGTGTGACGGTGAGGGTGTAACCATTCATTCTGTCCATTGCGAGCCCCGACGCAATCGGGGCGTGGCAACCCCTGGTGACGACGGACTTTCACAATGACAACTTTTTCTGGATTCCAACTGGAGTT
>JAFGHZ010000125.1 GCA_016929875.1 Dehalococcoidales bacterium | reverse complement strand
TTTTACGACGCTATGCAGAAGGCTTCATAACAAATTATACGCTTCGAGAAGACTGTGTAGTTCGTTACAGCTATATTGCACAGGGTTCTGTCTGAAATCGGTCCTGTGACTGTTGAGTACTTTGTCGGCATTTATCATAAGAGTTTCCGCGGGGGCCGTCTCCAGGATCCGTCTACTCAAGCAATAATTAGTGAAGTCCTTTAATCTCTTATCGAATTGCTTCGGTTTTGTGAGCCGGTCATCCAGATAGAGTCCGTGTTTTTGCAGTATCAGTGCCCTTTCGGTGATGTGTTGCGACAACTCCGCCTTATCGATGTAAAGCTCACCCGATTTTATTTTCTGCAATAGACACTCGCTCCCGAGTTGTCCCATCGTAACGTAACCCGAGCTGACGATTCTCTTCTGTACCAGCTTTTCCAGTTCTATTTTTGTCGCTCCCTTCGGAACAGTGACCTCTTCGCCGATACCTATGTAGATTCTCATCTTTTTTCGTGTCATAAAATCGTAAGTGGCATTGACCGGCAGTATTTTAACATCGACCCCGGTCATAGAAAGCAGGCGGTACAAGCCGCTTTTTACGGGCCAGAACCTGCCGTCGGGCGAGAGTCGGCCTTCGGGTGCCAGCAGACAGATGCCGCCGCCATCCAGAATATCGGCCGCTGCTTGAAGCTGGCTCTCGATGGTTTTCAGAGAGTGCGCCCTTACTTTTCGGGACAGCCCTTCTTTCAATATGCCTGTATCGATAAGGGTTTCGTGGAGCCTGCGGTAGTCGTATCCGAGAAATTCCCTAAGTGAAATGTCGCCGAACTCGGCGATGTTTACTAATCCCAGCTGTCTGGCAAACTCCTCCAGGGTTTCCTGCCTCACGGTGTCGCCTAGTTTAAGAGTACCGTTGCTTTGAATCACGTCGCGCATTAGAGAATTTGTTCTTTTATGTACCAGATTGGATATAGGGTGAGCGCGTAAAGCCTTCATCAAAGGGCCGATATTGATTTTGTGGAGCGTTTTTCCGAGGGGCCAGTTTAAAGCGAAATGCATAGTCAGAAACCCCGGTTCGAAAAGGTCGTCTCTGCCGAGGAAATGAAGTCGGAGTTTGTTCTTGAAAAGTGTTTTGCGCAGGTGCAGGTTGGGGGTAATGATTAAAATGTCGAGGTCTCTTTTATGATTTATAGTGACCAGCGTGGAAGGGGATGCGTGGTAGTTGCGCATACCTCTTAACCTGATATCGTAGATTAGCGGCAGCGTGAAATAGAAGACCGAAGCTAGAAAGTCGGCGAATAAAGTCCCGCCTGCCTCGCCTATTTTTTGTCGAAAACTACCCATAAAAACTGGCCTGCGTCAGATAATCGGATTCTATGGGATACATAGTAGCTCTAGGTATCGGGGTCTGTCAAGGCGATGATGTTTTGCTATAATAGTGATACTCCGATAGGAGGCAGGTGGCGGATTGAGAGCTCAGGTTTTAAGAAGAATCGCTCCGATTGAAGAACGACCTCTGGAATTGTCAGATATACCGGTTCCCCGTCCTGGAAAAGGGGAGATTCTAATCCGAGTCTCTGCTTGCGGTGTCTGCCATACCGAACTGGATGAAATCGAGGGCAGGCTGAAGACAAAGTTGCCGGTGATACCGGGGCACCAGATTGTCGGCAGGGTGGCAGGTTCGGGAGCAGGGGCGAAAAGATTTAAGAACGGAGACAGGGTCGGTATCGCGTGGATATATTCTGCCTGCGGACAGTGCCGTTTCTGTAAGGAGGGCGACGAGAACCTGTGTGCGGAATTCCGGGGCACAGGCTGTGATGCTGACGGTGGTTATGCCGAATATACCGTCGTTCCTGAACATTTTGCCTTCCCGATTCCCGAGATGTTCACGGATGCTCAAGCCGCACCGCTCTTGTGTGCCGGGGCTATCGGCTTTCGCGATTTGCGGCTGTCGGGTATCAAACCCGGACAGATTCTGGGGCTCTTCGGCTTCGGCGCTTCGGCACATATCGTAATTCAGATAGCGAAATACCAGGGCTATTGGGTGTTTGTCTTCACACGCGGTGAAGAGCATCGTGCCCTGGCTGAAAAGCTGGGTGCCGACTGGGTCGGCGATATCAATGATAGACCGCCGCAGAAGGTGGATTGCGCCATTGATTTCACACCGGTAGGAGAGGTAATCCCGGTGGCGATGAGTGTTCTGGAAAAGGGTGGCAGGCTGGTCATCGCCGTGATTCGCAAAAACACTCTTATCCCGCCGATGGATTATGCATCGCTTTTGTGGGATGAGAAGGAAATCAAGAGTGTGGCTAATATTACGGGTAAGGATGTCGAGGATTTTCTGCCGCTGGCAGCGAAAATTCCTATCATTCCCGAGGTAACTGAATTCAAGCTGGAACAGGCAAACGAGGCTTTGTTATTGCTCGAACAGGTAAAGATACGCGGGGCAGCGGTTTTGAAAATCCGGTAAGGAGGCGGCAGAGATGAAAGTATGTCGTGTGGCGGAAATCAGACAGCTCGATAAACGAGCGATAGCGGAATATGGCATACCCGCCGATGTCCTGATGGAAAATGCCGGCAAGGCTGTTTATTCTGTCATCAGGAGCGAGTTCGGGGTGAAAGGCAAAAAATTTGCCGTTCTCTGCGGGCCCGGTAATAACGGCGGCGATGGTTTTGTAGTGGCGCGTAAACTCCATTCTTCCGGCGGTGAAATTAAAGTGCTCTTGTTCGCAGATAGAGGGAAATATCGGGGTGCGGCAAAGAAAAACTTAGAGATTATCGAGCATTCTCCGATTGACATCAAAGATGCTAAATCAGCCAGGCAAATCAAAAGCAGTGTTGCGAGTGCCGATGCCGTTGTGGATGCTCTGCTCGGTACGGGTCTGGACAGGGAGGTCGACGGGATGCTGCGTCGGGTGATCGAGATAGTAAATGCCTCCGATAAAAAGGTTTTCTCAGTCGATATTGTTTCGGGCATCAATGGCGACAACGGGCGGGAGATGGGCGTCTCAATCGAAGCAGATGCGACCGTGACCTTCGGCTTACCCAAAGTCGGCAATCTTCTCTATCCCGGTTACGGCCGTGGGGGCAAATTGTTCGTGTCTCACATCTCTTTCCCGCCGGCTCTTTATAATTCGGGTTCTTTAAAGATAGAAATTGCCGGACCGGTGGCTTTGCCGTCAAGACGACCCGATACGAATAAAATGGACTATGGGCCGGTGCTGGTGATTGCCGGCGCGGCTAACTATTACTGGGCGCCGCATGCCTCTGCCTATTCTTTCCTGAGGGCGGGGGGTGGTTATGTCCACCTGGCTTGCCCGAAGTCGATGGCAACCGCGGTAGCAAAGAAAGGAAGGGAAGTTGTCATCCATCCCATGGCGGAAACTGCATCGGGAAGCATCGCCCTGTCCAATAAAGATGACCTGCTGAAACTCGCCGAAAAAATGAGGATGGTGATATTAGGCCCCGGGTTGTCTCTGGATGCGGAAACCCAGGAATTGGTGAGATTACTGACGGGGAAGATAGAAAAGCCGCTCTTGATTGACGGCGATGGTATCACTGCCGTTGCCGGAGAGGCGGGGATTATTAAAAAGCGAAAGTCGGCGACGGTGCTGACGCCTCATTCAGGCGAGATGTCGCGACTTACCGGGATTGAGAAATCGGGGATAGAAAGAGACCGTGTAAACATTTTACAGGCGACAGCGCAGAAGCTGGGCGCGTATGTGGTATTGAAGGGCCCCCATTCATTAATCGGCCGTCCGGACGGCAGGGTATTCATCAATAATTCCGGCGATACAGAAGGCAAGGCGGGCATGGCGACTGCCGGCAGCGGCGATGTTCTGAACGGCACTATTGCCGCGATGTTCTGCCTGGGATTGAACATCGAAGAAGCCGTCAGGACAGGGGTTTTCATACACGGCTTGTCGGGCGATTTTACAGCGCTGGATAAGGGGCCCGACGGTATGACAGCGCAGGATATTCTCGATAATTTACCCTATGCCGTGCGGTATTATCGGGAACATCTGGTTGAAATTTCGCAGAACTATAATAGTACGGTTTATATTATTTAGCCGGTATTATTTTCTTATCTGAAGCCACTTGATGCCGTCCCAGAGCCAGATGACCTCTTTGCAT
>JAFGHZ010000001.1 GCA_016929875.1 Dehalococcoidales bacterium | reverse complement strand
TTGTTTCCTCCGCAGAAGGCAAAACACAGGTTTTTCTCGCGGCGACACGACGCAAGAGTATAGATTCGTTAATGCAGACACTGAAACTCGCCAAATTGAATGTCCAGAGCATGACGATAAAACCGCTGGCTCTGGCACGTCTGGTTAAAGATAATAAAGCTATTATAGTCGACGTTCAACAATCAGAATTCGATGTCATCGTATTATCAGGCGGCGTTCCCCAACCGATTCGTACCGTGCCTTTCTCTTCTGCATCGATCTCCTGGGGGGAAAAGACACAGCTCATCACCGAGGAGATAGGCAGAACCGTCGATTTTTATAACACCACTTCCGGGAAGACACTGGGGAATGACACTATTCTGTACACAACAGGAGAATTTATAGACCCGTCGGAATTACGCCAGTCAATCTCGAGTAAATTCGGCTTCTCGGTACAATCATTAAAATCATCGTTTATTCAATTATCCGATTCCAGGGCCGATTATTATTTTGTTAACAGCAGTTTAGCTATACAAACACAGGTAGCGAGTAGTCAAATCGCCGAGCTAAATATATTGCCTGAGGTCTTTCGCTCAAAAATAAAATGGGGCCGCGTCGTTGCTATTCCTGCAACAGTCATACTAGCCGTTGTCATTGCCGGCATGGTGATATTAATCAATGATGTGTCCGCCAATATCGCTTCAGTCAGCGACCAGCTTGCCTCCAGCAATAAAATACTCCAAGAAAAACAATTAGAAAGACAAACGATCGCTAAAGAGATAAAGACAATCGAAAGCAACCTGGCTAAAGCCAGACCGTCGTTGAGCGAGTACGGCGACTTCCTTATTATTCTCACAGAACGCGCCGATGAAATTAATCAAGATATGTTAGCCGTACTGGAAAATCTGCCGTCAAACGTCACTTTGAAAACTTTCAGTCTTGGCGGAACGTCATTAGCCGTCAGCGGCGACTCGGAGAGTGAGACAGAAATTCTATCTTACGCCCGAGCACTTGAAAAAACAGGACGTTTCTCAGAGGTCGTTATTTCCACTATTAACAACAGCGGGAATGGCGAGGATGGCGGAATGGCTTTTTCGCTAACACTCCTAAAGTGAGGTGCCAAGTGAATATCATTTCATTATTAGAACTTGCTCGTGCTAGTTCCGCTTCGGACCTGCACCTTATCGCCGGAAGCGCTCCCGTAATGCGTATCCACGGCTCTCTGATTAAAAGAGATGATATGCCGGTACTTACCGCCGAAGATATTCAGCAGGGTTTCGAGCAAATTTCCTCCCCTGAAGGCAGAAGACAGTTCCAGAATAATTCAGAACTGGACTTCAGTTTCAGCGTCCCGAATTGCGGACGGTTACGTTGCAACGCGGCGCGACAAATGGGCACTACTAGCCTGGTGATACGTATCCTGCCCGAAGCCGTCCCCCAGGTAGACAAACTGGGGCTTCCGGAGGTATGTAAGGAACTTATTCGCAAACCCAGAGGATTAATCATAATCAGCGGACCGACTGGCAGCGGTAAAAGTACTACCATGGCCGCGATGATTAACGAACTCAACAAAATGAAGGAAGGCAAAGGCAAGCGCATCGTCACAATAGAAGACCCCGTGGAGTATGTCTATAAGAACGAGAGTTGTATTATCACGCAACGAGAGCTCGGCTCCGACACCCGTTCCTTCGCCGAAGGGCTCAGACACGTCCTGAGACAGGACCCCGATGTCATCTTAATCGGCGAAATGCGCGATACCGAAACAGCCAGTGCCGCACTGACCATTGCCGAGACCGGCCACCTCGTGATAACCACAGGTCACGCCCCCAGTACCTCAGGAGCGATAGAACGTATCATCGACCTTTTCCCCCCACACGAACGTAACCTGATTCAATCTCGATTGGCCTCTCTTTTAATCGGAATCCTCTGCCAGACGCTCATACCCAGAAAAGACCGGTCCGGTATGGTACCGGCGGTAGAAGTACTGCTGGCTAACTCGGCAGTCAGAAATTTGATTCGCGAAGGTAAAATCTATCAACTGTCCAACGTTATCCGCACTAATCTTAAAGAAGGAATGCAATTACTCGACCATGCCCTGGTAAAACTATACAAGGATATCCTCATCAGCAGAGAAAGTGTTTTCGCTTTTTGCAACGACCGCGATGAAATCGAACGTGCTATCGGGAGCGCAAGTGCGAAAGACGAGACGCCTCGCCTTTGACTCTACACCCACATGAATAGATTTCTGAACAAAAAACCTGCCGACAATACGGCAGGTTTTTCATTTTGACTCGATGCGACTTTGTTTCAGGGCGGTGTCGTCTGGGCCACGGCCCCATCAGCAGCGAAAGTATAAGTACAGCCGGTATTTACCGTTCCGTCAGCATTAAGCCCTCTCATATAATCGCTAAGGACCAGGGGTACGGTATCATTGGTCTGCACGGTATCCATATCTGATGTCGGGCCTATCGATGACAACACGCCGGTACTGCTACTTCTCAACATAGACGACACGGCGGCTTTGATATTGAGCAATTCGGTTTCGTACGACTCGGATTTCCCACTGTCTAAAAATCTGCCTACATTCGGCACAGCTATACCCGACAAAACACCCAGAATAGCGACAACTACCACGAGCTCTATTAACGTGAAGCCATTTTGTCCACGACAGAGATTTCTAATCATTCTCATCCTGCTGTTATTTCCGCTCGGTAATTTTTTGTTACTTTTGTGAATATTTTGTATCAATTATTATACAATACCAGCTTAACAGAATCAGGCATAAGTTCAATAAACCATTAGTCATACCCGAAACAAGACTAAAGTCCTATGCCGCTATACAAATATCTCGAAAAACACAATGACGGTAAGGCTATTGACGTAGATTCCAAAAACATTCACAATGGAGTGAATACTATGGAAATCGCGATAATCATTCTCGTCGGACTGCTGGGAGCTGCTATCGGCAGCTTTCTGAATGTATGTATCGACCGCCTCCCCGCTGAGAAATCGGTAATCAGCCCGCCGTCCAGCTGCGACGCTTGCCACAATCGATTGACATGGCTCGACCTGTTTCCGGTATTCAGCTACCTTTTTCTCAGGGGACGTTGCCGGTTCTGCCATGCAAAAATTCCGCAACGTATCTTCTGGGTAGAACTCGGTACAGGCATCCTGTTCGCATTCCTTTACTGGAAATACGGATTCCAACCGGTACTGGCAATCAATCTTTTTTACGGCTGCATACTGATTCTACTGGCAGTTATCGACCTGGAGCACGGACTCATCCTGAACAAAATCGTCTATCCTGCGGCTATCGTCGCCCTGATTCTCGGCTCCTGCCTGCCCGAACCGAGCCTGAAGAACTTTCTCGGCACTATCGAGGGCGGTGCCATAGGCTTTGCCATTCTCTTCCTCCCTGCCGTTCTTTCCAGAGGCATGGGCTGGGGAGACGTCAAAATGGCCGGGCTTATCGGTTTGATGACCGCCTTTCCGCAAGTTTTCGTATCTGTTCTCGGAGGTATCATTCTGGGTGGCTTGATAGCCGTTATCCTGATTCTTCTTAAAAAGAAAACGCGTAAGGACACCATACCCTTCGGTCCTTACTTATCTATCGCCACAATGGTCACACTCATCTGGGGTAACCCCATTCTCACGTGGTATCTCCACTTGTTTACCATAAACAGGTAATTTCCCCGATATAACTGATATAAACATTATATAAATATTTTGTCACATTGTAATTATATCTTGACAAATTACTTAAGACCCTTTATAATAACCTTCACCCATTTGAAAAATCCGCGGGGAGTTGTGTCTCAAAATACACAAGTGGCCAACAGTATTACAGGCAACCCGGACGGATGAAACGAAGGGAGGGCAAAGATGGAAAAGCTAAAAACGTTAGTCATCAGCCAGCAGCCAATGCTGAGAGAAGGAATTTGGCACACGCTTTCGGCGAATAGCAACATGGAGGTCGCCTGCGTTTCCGAAATTACCGACACGGTCCTTGCCGAGATAAACGAATCGAAACCTGATATAGCGCTGGTAGATATCGACGGGACTGCCGACACAAACACGATGCTGGTACGGCGGATGAAACATTCTCTACCCAATATCGGCATTATTCTATTGTCCGCCGATAGCAATGACAATCAGCTCTTCCACGCCTTGAAAGCCCAGGCATCCGCATTTCTCAACAAAGATGTTACCGCCGACAAATTATTAGAAACCATAAAGCGGGTAGCGGACGGAGAGCAACCGATTAAAGAAATCTTCTCGACCCGCCAGAAGGTAGCCATGCAGGTCCTTCATAAATTCCAGGAGTTGTCATGGCAAATGGAAGAAGAGGAAAATCCCGATTCGCCCTTGACTTCACGTGAGACGGAAATTCTCAATTACGTCGCTCAGGGTTATCTCAACAAGCAAATCGCTACCGAACTGGGCATCAGCGAACAAACCATCAAAAACCACATCACGTCCATCTTGCGGAAGCTCAATGCCGGCGCCCGCACCGAAGCCGTGGTCGTCGCACTCAAGCAAGGCATTATTACATTGAGCTAACCCGATTGCTAAGAGAAATGAATTAAGGCATCTTTCCCGGGAAGGATGCCTTAATTATTAAAATGAAGAACACATGACCTGGAGCCGCGGCAAATGCGGCTTTGAGAGTCCAATTCAAACTGACAGCCGAATTCCTTCGCCCATGTTCCGTAATCCGAGGGGCAGATCACATCACCGATTTTTGCAGCAAGGTGCTGTCGCCCTGATTTCGCCATAACATCACACCACGGGCATGATTCGAGAACGATTTTGAAGCCGTTGTCGCCCTCTTTTGCAGCCCTAAAAGTAAACCCCTCGATTTTCAACCTCGCCGTAAAGCAATCCAGTAGTGCCTCCAACCCGGCACCCGACTGCTTCAGTTCCATCATCTTGCGGGCCTGTATTTTGGGCAAGACCTTCCAGACCGCTTCATCGATTTCGAGAGCTTTGTCGAACCCGAATTTCTCCTCTACTTTCATAAACCAGAGCCCGTCGACCGTCCAGAAACCGCGATACAAATAATCGGCTATTTGTTTATCGGTTAAATCCGCCATTTTCACAACCTCAATAATGAAATCCGCTGAAAACCAAGGCAATAATAACACGGAGGCAAAGCAAAGACAAAAAAGCCTCTCCACTTTATGTAAAGTCATCACCCTGTCAGGTTCTCGGCTTTAAGCAGATTTTCGAGGAACTGTTTGAGGTTCCGCCAATAAACGAATTTCGCTGCATCGTCGCCGTAAATCTTCACCGCTTCCTCCGGGTTGCGCAAGGTATAAATACTCTTCCCCAACTCAGAAGCATAACGCAGCAAATCGATATTCCGCTTGTTCGAAGGAGCAATCGGAAAACCGGCATCAGCCACGGCTTTAGCCTCATTTATCAGTTTCTGCGCCTGCAAAATGGCACCGGGCGAAACTTCGGTATAGGCTTTTTCCGACACCATCGTTGCTCCGACCGCCTGTGCAACATGGAAATCGATATCATTTTCAGGGAGTACTCCCGTGATAATACTGAACCCGTGTTTTACCAGCGCACGATACAACCTGGCGCCGCTCCCCGCCCCTGCCACGACGAACACCGGCCCGTAACCATTACTGCGCAGTTCCACACCGCCGAGACAACTGCTAAAAGCCGCTTTATCCATATCGTAAAGCCGTGCCACCGATTTCTCATTGAGGACATCCTCAGGAGCACCGCAGGCAATAATCCCTTCATCTTTGATGAGTATGGCAACATCGCATGCTTTCATTACCAGGTCGATGTCGTGCAGAGAAGCGATGACCGTAACATTCTTTTTCTGCGTCAACTGTCTTAAAATGAGCATCACTTCGATGCGGTGACGTGCATCCAGATGGGAAGTCGGTTCGTCGAGAACAATCAACTGCGGTTCCTGCGCCAGCGCCCGGGCGAGCATCGTCTTTTGCTTTTCTCCATCGCTGAGTTCCCCGAAATACCTCTGAGCGAAGTTTTCAGCATTGACCATTTTCAGTGCCTCGAGGACTTTCCGATTATCCTCGACGGTGGGGTTACCCGTGAAACCGGTATAAGGGTAGCGTCCCAGTAAAACCACATCGTAAGCAGTAAGCAGTCCTGGCGAAATACTCTCCGTCAGCACTACGGCGGTAGTTTTTGCCATTTCCATATTACTCAGAGTGGCGATGTTCCGTCCGCTGAGGTAGACCTCCCCACCCATCGGCGACAACATACGTACGATTGTTTTCAGGATTGTCGATTTGCCGGAGCCATTGGGCCCCAGCAAACAAATGAACTGCCCCCTCATCGCTTCGATATTAATATCGGCGACTACCGTCTTTTTGCCGTAACCCACTCTCAAATTTCTGGTATTGAGAATCATATCGTCGTCTTCCTTCTGATTAAAAAGAAAATGACTATCGGCGCTCCGAAGATAGCCGTAGTAGCGCTTACCGGTAGTTCCACCGGCGCAAAAAGCATCCTCGCCATCAAATCACATAGACTGGTAAGAGCCGCGCCGCCGAGGATTGCGACCGGAATGAGCACGCGACTGTCCGAAGTTCCGAGCGAAAGTCTCCCTAAGTGCGGCACCGCCAGTCCTATAAACGCTACAGGACCGGCAAAAGCAGTTACCATTGCCGTCAGCGTGCAGGACAGAAAAATAACGAGATAGCGGAAAATTCTAACATTGACGCCCATACTGCGGGCATAGTTTTCACCGAGCAGGAAAGCATTGAGCTGCTTGCTCATCAAATAGCAGCCTATCATCAACGGGATACCGCCGATGGCAAGCCACCAGACGTTTTCCCAGCGAAAACCGGAAAAACTGCCCATTGTCCAGATAACAAAACGGTGGATATTCTCCGACTGTGCGAAAGCAATCAGAAAACTACTCAAAGCGCTGACGACATAGCCTACCATCAAACCGACGACCAGTAAGGTGATGATATCTCTGACTTTACCGGCGACTGTCAGGGCTACCAGCATCACCAGTATCGCTCCGATAAAAGACGCCGCGCTCAGCGTCAGAGAGCTGACGGCGGTCGCACCCAGCAAAAAACTGCCCATCATTGCAACCGCAACCATAAAAGTCGCTCCTGAAGACACGCCGAGAATAAACGGGTCGACAATCGGGTTACGGAAGAAAACCTGTAGAAGTAAGCCGGCGACAGCCAGAGCCGCACCGCTTAGCAAAGCCCCAAAGGCCCTAGGAAGGCGTATTTGCCAGATAATGGAGTCGAAGGTAGCTTGTGAGCTATGTCCGCCGAAAATGGCTTTCACAGTATCATGCAACGGAATGTTTACCGAGCCCAGCGCCACATTCAAGACCAGAAACACGAACGCCCCTACGGCAAACAAACTCAGCACCAGAATAAACCGTCTCCATCTTTTCTTCAAAAAGACGGCCGTCTCATTTGTTTCTATGGTTGTTCTCATCATTCACTCAAGATGTCAATTTCCGGATTTTTACTCCGCCGGTAAGAGATGGAAGTGCTTCAAGGTGTAACCGGGGAACAGGCCGGGGTGAAAAATAAACGCCAGGTCCTGAATAACCTCATC